>NZ_BAAJLU010000016.1:0-101289 GCF_057550865.1 Colwellia sp. NW0002-52-1
TAAAAGAGCCCGTTACGTAAGTGACGGGCTTTTTGCTATCTGAAACCCAATAAAGATAGCTATCAGTTTTGAGCTGTCAGCTGTCAGCTTAAGACAATTAGTAACATGCAGCTGTTAAAACTAACTACTGATAGATTTCTATTTAGAGAAAGCCGTAGCGAACGCTAAGGGTTTTTTGCTTTCTGTCGTTTGAAAATGAAAAAGGCTGATGGTTGCATCTGAGTCGATTCCAAACTCAGAAGTGACCGCTCTTAGACATCCTGTCTTCGCGGAATTACTGCATCCATGCACGTCAACGTGTTAGCAGCGGTGGTAAAGAGCGTGTGGGTTATAGTGGTGCAGCATTAGTGCATAAATTCACGTCATTATCAGGCACCGATTAAAGAATCGTTTTTTTGCTGTTTTACAACTTTTGTTTAATTTTCTATCCAGTATCCCTACAATGTTTATTAAACTAATACTTTCTCAATATCATTTATCTCTTAACTAAAGGTTAACTTATATGTCATGGCAACCCAGTATGAATTGGCATAATGCTAAGCAACGTGCAAAAGTACTTAGCTTAATTAGAGCATTTTTTTTAGCGCGCAATGTGATTGAGGTAGAAACCCCTTTACTTTCAAGTACTACGATAACTGATCAACATTTAGACCCGTTTATAACACAATTTAATTACTCTGCTGATAGTCACTGTAGTGAGGCTACACTTTTATACGGACAAACTTCACCAGAGTTTGCTATGAAACGTTTGCTTGCAAGTGGTTATGGTAGCTGTTATCAAATTTGTAAAGCCCTACGACATGAACAACAGGGAAGATACCATAATCCCGAATTTACTATGTTGGAATGGTATAGATTAGGCTACAACCATTTTGAACTCATGGACGAAGTTGAAGAGCTGCTGCAGTTAATTCTTACTTGTCCAAAGACTGAGAAAATTAGTTATCAAAATCTTTTTATGAATAAAGTGCATATTGATCCACTAAATACTTCAAGAAGCGACCTTATTAATGTTATTAAGCACTCAGGTAAGTTAAGTGATTGGTTAGAAAGGGAAGAATCTATAGACACTTTATTACAGTTTATTATGGCTGAATTGATCGAGCCAAACATAGGTATAGATGCTCCTTGCTTTGTCTATGATTTTCCTGCAAGCCAGGCTTCATTAGCTAAGATATCAACAAAGGATCCTCGCGTAGCAGAGCGTTTTGAGTGTTACTTCAAGGGCATTGAGTTAGCCAATGGATTTCATGAGCTAACAGATGCAGAGCAACAAAAGCAGCGTTTTATCAATGATAATGAAATTAGACAACAATTAGATATGGAAAAACGTGCAATAGATGAACGTTTTATTTCTGCACTTGAATATGGTTTACCAGCATGTTCAGGTGTTGCTTTAGGGATTGATCGCCTAATTATGTTAGCACTTTCAGTAGAAAAAATAGACGATATTATAACTTTTCCTGTTTCCATCGCCTAACATAATTGACTAGCTGTTAGGTTGTTGATCTAATCTGGCATGTCTAGTTCTTTCAATTTACGCGTTAAGGTATTTCTCCCCCAACCTAATCGTTTTGCTGCTTCTTGTTTGTGTCCTTGTGTATGTTTAAGGGCACTTTCTAATAACACTTTCTCAAACTCCGGTAACGCTTGTTCTATAATATTACTTTTACCTGTCGACAATTCGGTATCAACCCATTTTTTTAAGCCATCTTGCCAGCTACCATTTGTACTTTTTACTGTTGCAGGTTTAACGGTAAGCTCGCTAGGTAAATCTGACATTAGTATTTCTTTGCCGCTGGCCATTACAGTTAAAAATCGACATATATTTTCAAGTTGTCTAACATTTCCAGGCCACTCACAGTGCTCTAAATAAGCTAATGTACTTTTATGTAGGGTTTTAACTTCTACTGCTAACTCGTTTGCGGCTTGTTTGAGAAAATGTTGAGCCAGTTGGCTGATGTCTTCTTTCCTATCACGTAAACTAGGTATTTGTACTCTGATCACGTTTAATCTGTGGAATAGATCATCGCGAAAGTCCCCATTGGTTACTCGCTCTTCCAAATTTTGATGTGTGGCAGCAATAATACGTACGTCAACTTGTATAGGAGAGTGACCACCAACTCGATAAAATTGTCCATCGGCGAGTACGCGTAATAACCTTGTTTGAATATCAAGCGGCATATCACCAATTTCATCTAAAAAGAGTGTACCTTGATGTGCTTGTTCAAAACGGCCATGGCGTACAGAATTCGCTCCCGTAAATGCCCCTTTCTCGTGACCAAATAACTCTGATTCGATTAAATCTTTTGGGATAGCTGCCATGTTAAGTGGTATAAAAGGAGAAGCTGAACGAGGGCTGTGCATATGCAACGCATGAGCGACTAATTCTTTACCGGTGCCAGATTCGCCATTAATTAACACACTGATACTTGAGCGTGATAATCGACCTATTGTCCTAAATACTTCTTGCATAGAAGGAGCAGCACCAATAATACCAACGGTATCGGCAGATGGTATCGTATTTTGTTTCTTAGATTTTTGCTCACGCGCATGCACTAAAGCTCTATTAGCTAAAGCAACGGCATCATCAATATCAAACGGCTTAGGTAGATATTCAAATGCACCACCTTGATATGCATTTACGGCGCTATCAAGATCAGAGTGTGCTGTCATGATGATAACGGGTATATGGGGGTATTCATCGTTTATTTGATTTAACAATGTCATACCATCGATATTTGGCATACGTATGTCAGAAATTATAACTTCAGGTTGTGTATGCTCTAACGCAACCAATAGATCTTCTGGATTATGAAATGTGCCTACACTGATGTTAGCATTTGAAAGCGCTTTCTCTAGCACCCATCTAATTGAACTATCATCATCGACGATCCATACTTGTTCGGTGATCATTATTTTATCTCGCTTTCAAAAGGTATCAAAATAGTAAACTCTGTATGTCCTGGACGACTTTTACATGAGAGCTTACCGTGATGTTGATGAATAATTGTTTGGCAAATTGATAACCCTAAACCCGTCCCTGAAGCTCGGCCTGACACCATAGGGTAAAATAGTGTGCTTTGAATCTGCTCTGGGATGCCTGGTCCATTATCAATAATACTTATTTCAGCGCAGAGCTTGATACGTTTACCGTTAATTGTTTGGTTGGTTGCCGCTCTTGTTCTTAGGGTTATTTTGCTTTCGCTGTCTAATGCTTGTATGGCGTTATGGACTATATTAATAACGGTCTGCTGAATTTTGTCTTGATCAAATGTTAACTCCGGGATCGAAGGGTCATAATCACGTGCTAAAACAATATTTTTTGGGTTATCAAATTTTGTTAGTTGGAATACTTTTTCAATCACAACATGGATATTTTGTAACTTCATTACTGGCAGGTAGTTAGGGCCCAATAGTCTATCAACTAAATTGGTTAATCTATCTGCCTGCTCAATGATCATGGCGGTATATTCTTTTTGCTCTTCATTGAGTTCTAAGTCAAGTAACTGTGCAGCCCCACGTAAACCACCCAGTGGGTTTTTTATTTCATGTGCTAACCCACGGATAAGATCACGCGCTGACTCCCATTGTTGTTGTTGAAAGGCTTCTGCACTAATTTGTTTTTGCTGATCAATTTGTTTGAACTCTAATAAGATATGCGGTGCTTGATCAAAACTGACCGAAGAAGCTGTTATTTCAACGGTAATCCTGCGCTGGTCAAAAAATTCGATGGAAACATCACTATCGCTAAACTCCTGACCGGTAGTAAGTAATTGTTGTAAACGTTTGTTGCTAATAGGTGTGTTGTAGAATACTTGGTCGATTGGATGTAAATAAATCTTACTTAAACTTTTCACGAGCAAAGCTTCAGCTGCAGGGTTTACATAACATATGGACAGATCTTGATCTAATACTACAATCGCCGTTACCATTTGATTAGGTAGCGCTTGCTGATAGTGTTTTTTTATTTCTTTTAAATTTACCGAAGTATTAGTCATTACTTTTCCTTGCACTGAATTGGTGCGCTAAGTAACGAGTGTAATAAAAGTTGGTGCAATATGCACTGAAATCCGGCTAGTTTGCTTTATTAACCGATATTCTATGCATATAAAACGTTACTGGAGATGACGTTGCAATAATCTTGCCTTTATCGTCAAGCAATGACATTTTTATTTGATGCTCACCTCTGTCTATATTTCTCAGTACAAACATTGAGTGAGTTTGGGGATCTTTATAGGGTTTGTCGTCTAAATATAATTGTATTTTCAGGCCACGTTTGAAAATAGGCTTTATACGGGCAGAAACATAGGCAGAGCCTGTATTATCTCTTATTGTAGCGTTGTTTTCAGGTTGGATTATTTCGACTTTGAAATTGTTTTCGATGACTTTAGGTTTAATGTCTAAAATGCTGGTATCGACTGAAGACTTTATCGTATTTGGTTCTTTTATATCTACTTCTTCAGCACCAGGTTTAGGACTATCTGAAAAAACTAATACACCTTGTTCGTTTCGCCACACGTATACTTTAGCCGATCCTGCAAAAGCAGAAAAAGCTTGGGTAAATAATATATAAAATATGCAAAAACGTGCAATGTGAATCAAAAGTGCTATTCCTGTTCCGTAGGTTTTGTCTTTATTAAGTATAATCTATCCAAATTATTACAAATGTGCCACAAAAAAAGCTCACCTAAGTGAGCTTTTTTGATATCTATCTATTTGAAATCCCTACACGCTGTAGTACATATCAAATTCAACAGGATGTGTTGTTGAGTTTAATAACTCTACATCTGAACGTTTAATGTCTATGTAAGCTTGGATCATATCTTTATCCATAACATCACCTACAGTTAAGAAGTCCATGTCATTCTCTAAAGCATCTAACGCTTCTGTTAATGATGATGCAACTTGTGGAATTTCCGCTGCTTCTTCTGCTGGTAGGTCATATAAATCTTTATCCATAGCATCGCCAGGATGGATTTTGTTTTTGATTCCGTCAAGGCCAGCCATTAACATTGCTGAGAAACCTAAGTAAGGGTTCATTGTAGGATCAGGGAAACGCACTTCAATTCGCATAGCTTTTGGTGATGGTACAATTGGAATGCGAATTGACGCTGAGCGGTTACGCGCAGAGTAAGCTAGCATTACTGGAGCCTCAAAACCTGGAACTAAGCGTTTGTAAGAGTTAGTTGATGCATTTGTAAAGGCGTTAAGTGCTTTAGCATGTTTGATAATACCACCAACATAGTAAAGTGCCATTTCAGACAATCCGCCATATTTGTCACCTGAGAATAAGTTAACACCGTCTTTAGCTAAAGATTGATGAACATGCATACCTGTGCCGTTATCACCAACTAATGGCTTAGGCATAAACGTAGCTGTTTTTCCATAAGCGTGAGCAACGTTATGAACAACATATTTGTATATTTGAACTTCATCGGCTTTTAATACCATAGTGTTAAAGCGACAAGCGATTTCGTTTTGTCCTGCTGTAGCAACTTCGTGGTGATGTGCTTCAACGACTAAGCCCATTTCTTCCATCACTAAACACATAGCTGAACGCAAATCTTGCGACGAATCTACTGGCGAAGTTGGGAAGTAACCACCTTTTACGCCAGGACGATGTCCCATATTGCCTTCTTCGTATTCTGTACCAGAATTCCAAACAGCTTCTTTATCATCAATTTTGTAGAAAGAACCACTCATGTCTGTGTGGAAACGTACATCATCAAAAACGAAGAACTCAGGCTCAGGACCAATCAATACAGTGTCTGCAATACCTGTACTACGCATATAGTCTTCAGCGCGTTTTGCTACTGAACGCGGGTCACGACTGTAACCTTGCATAGTTGCAGGCTCAAGAATGTCACAACGAATGTTTAACGTTACTGCTTCAGTAAATGGGTCAAGTACAGCAGATTCAGCAATAGGCATCATCACCATGTCTGACTCATCAATGCCTTTCCATCCTTGAATAGAAGAACCGTCAAACATTTTACCGTCTTCAAAAAAATCTTCTGTTACTTGATGATGAGGAATTGAAACGTGTTGCTCTTTACCTTTTGAATCCGTAAAACGTAAATCAACGAATTTAACATCATGTTCTTTAATTAAATCTAAAACTGCGTTTGACATTGAAAGTCTCCAGTGAAGTTATTGCTTAAATTTTGAAAAACTTAATTTTTAATACTAGTGCTAAAGCGAATACTGTGCCAACACTAAAGTTATTGATATATATGGATTTAATGTTTTTAACTGTTTTTGCTTGCACTGTAACTGTGCATTGCATGCTGCATTGTGGTGCGCCTGCACTGATTTAACTATCTTAGTATATCAGTGGTAATATATTTTGTTGGTTAAATTTTATTATCTGGTGTCTTTGCGAAGACTTCTACTGTATAATACGCGCCCAATTGTAGCCCTATTTCGTTTAACTGCTTGGAATAGCAATAAACGATTGTAACAGCGAGTAACGCCTGTGTTAGATAAATTAAGAAATGTGGCAATTATTGCTCACGTTGACCACGGAAAAACCACTTTAGTTGATAAATTACTTGAGCAATCAGGTACGCTAGATGCGCGTGGCGGTCTAGAAGAACGTACGATGGACTCAAATGATATCGAAAAAGAACGTGGTATCACAATCTTAGCTAAAAACACGGCTATTAACTGGAACGGCTACCGTGTAAACATTGTAGATACTCCTGGCCATGCTGATTTTGGTGGTGAAGTTGAGCGTGTTATGTCAATGGTAGATTCAGTGCTACTTATTGTTGATGCACAAGAAGGCCCTATGCCTCAAACGCGTTTCGTAACAAAGAAAGCGTTTGCACAAGGTTTAAAACCAATTGTTGTTATCAATAAAGTTGATAAACCAGGTTCTCGTCCTGATTGGGTTATGGATCAAGTTTTCGAATTATTTGATAACCTTGGTGCTACTGATGAACAACTTGACTTTAAAGTTGTTTACGCATCAGCAATCAATGGCTGGGCCACGCTTGAAGAAGGCGAAACTGGCACTGACATGACCCCTTTGTTCGACACTATCCTTAATGAAGTTCCTGCACCAACAGCGGATCCTGATGGTCCATTCCAAATGCAAATTTCTCAACTTGATTACAGCTCATATTTAGGTGTAATTGGTGTTGGTCGTATTACTCGCGGTAGTGTTAAGCCTAACCAACAAGTAACCATCAACTTAGCAAACGGTGGTGTACACAACGCTAAAGTAGGTAAAGTATTTGGTTACTTAGGTTTAGAACGTCATGATATCGCTGAAGGCTTTGCTGGTGATATTATTGCGATTACAGGCTTAGGTGAGTTAAAGATCTCTGATACAGTATGTTGTCCTACAGAAGTTGAAGGCTTACCTGCACTGTCTGTTGATGAACCTACTATCAACATGACTTTCCAAGTAAATACTTCACCATTTTGTGGTAAAGAAGGTAAATTTGTTACTTCTCGTAATATCAAAGACCGTTTAGATAAAGAGTTAGTACATAACGTTGCTTTACGTGTTGAACAATTAGAAGACGCAGATAAATTTAAAGTATCAGGCCGTGGTGAACTTCACTTAGGTATCCTAATTGAAAACATGCGTCGTGAAGGTTTTGAAATTGCAGTATCACGCCCAGAAGTTATTATTCGTGAAGTAAATGGTGAATTACAAGAACCATACGAAACAGTAACTATTGATGTTGAAGAACAGCATCAAGGCCCTATCATGGAAAGAATGGGTGTTCGTAAAGCTGAGTTAACTGATATGGCACCAGACGGTACTGGTCGTATCCGTATGGATTTCATCATGCCAAGTCGTGGTTTGATTGGTTTCCAAACTGAGTTTATGACACTAACTTCTGGCTCTGGTTTAATTTACCACACATTCTTTGAATACGGCCCTCACAAAGGTGGTGAAATCGGTCAGCGTAAAAATGGCGTAATGATCGCTAATGCTACAGGTAAAGCGCTAACTAACGCTATTTTCAACTTACAATCTCGTGGACGCATGCTAATTGGTCATGGTGTTGATATTTATGAAGGTCAAGTTATTGGTATTCATAGCAGAGATAACGATTTAACCGTAAACGCACTTAAAGGTAAGCAATTAACAAACGTTCGTTCATCAGGTACTGATGAAGCACAAACGTTAACGCCACCTATCGTTATGTCACTTGAGCAAGCGCTTGAGTTTATTGATAATGATGAGTTAGTTGAAGTTACACCGGACAATATTCGTATTCGTAAAAAGTTCTTGAAAGAGAGCGATCGTAAACGTGAAGGTCGTGCTGCTAAGTAACTAAGTTACAATAACTTATATAAAGCCATCTGAAGTAATTCAGGTGGCTTTTTTGTTTCTGCTCATTTAAAAGGGAAATTAAAGCAGCAACTAATGTAAGACATGTCTCAATTTCTTACTTGCCGTATTAATTTTTATTATCGGTTTACTTAATTAAATTCAATAAAATCATATGAATGCGGTTTATTTTTTGTGGGCGTTGTGAATGAATTTAAAATAATTATTTAATTTTTTTTCTCTACCTTTTAGAAATGATAATAACTGCTATATTTAATAATATGTCGTTAGTTATTGTTTAGATATTAAGGAGGTAATTACCATGGATGCAATTAAATTAACTAGGCTTAATTGCTTATTTGAGAAAGCTTTAGACAATAATGCAAAACTAGTAGAGCAACATGAGTTAAAACAGCTTTATAATGAATATGTTAATGAGGGAAGAAATAAGAATAAAAGTAAAGTAACTACTTTCCCATTAAAAGCAGTAAGAACCGCTATTTAGCATTTAATTTTGCTATGAAAAATAAAAATAAAAATAAAAATAAAAATAAAAATAAAAATAAAAATAAAAATAGAAAAAGGAAAATTTCTAATGTCACCAGAACAACTAAGAAAGTTACAAAAATTAAGCGATTTATTTGAACAAGGTATTGCAAGTCAAAATCATATAAAACAACTATCGAGGTTACTCGCAGAAATTAATCAACTATCTAATTGGCCTGAAGAAGATATAGCGAAACTCTCCCCTTTGTATTAATCATCTTTTTAAAAATGCTGAAACAGTAGTTCAGTTATTGCCCACTCCCTTTTGTAGATATATCAACCAACTAACATCAAATAGCTTAAAATATTAAAGCTATTTTAATGGTCTGAATTAAATAATAAATGCAAAAATTATATCAATCGAGGTGCTATTATTTAGCCTTCACTGATGGGGATTAGCTGTCCTATAGCTTAATCTTATCGGTAGCTTACCTGTAAATATAACAACCAAAAAATTGATAAAAAAGGCTGGTTTAGTTTATTCAGTAGCTGAAAGGGAAAATTATTCGATTATCACTACCGTTATTTTATCCATTGCCTTAATATAAAGTTAATAGTGTTAACTAGTAATATATATGCATTCTAAATTAGAAAAAATAAAACAACATCGTTTCGTAGAGCAAGGGCTTGGTTTTTTACGCTTGTTTGTAGAAAACTTTCAATCAGAGCGTATTCATGTCACCGCAGGGTATTTATCTTATGTTACCTTGATGTCATTAGTGCCTTTAATGGTGGTGATGTTGTCCATGATGACGGCTTTTCCTATATTTTCCGATATTAGAGAGTTAATCGAAAACTTCGTCTATATTAATTTTGTGCCTGCTTCAGGCGATGTTGTTCAAGAGCATATTACAGGCTTCGTAAGTAATGCTTCTAAAATGTCTGCGGTAGCGATTAGTGCATTATTCATTTTGGCCATGATGCTAATTTCAGCTATAGATAAGTGTTTAAATAAATTATGGCGAGTTACTGAAAAAAGAAGAATTATTACTTCGTTTTCCATGTATTGGATGGTGCTAACTTTAGGGCCGGTATTAGTTGGCAGTAGTCTCGTCATTAGTTCCTATATAATTTCACTAGTCTCGATAGGCGATTATGACTTATTGGGTATAACGAATATTTTTGTTCGAGCCTTGCCTTTAATCGCATCTACTACAGCCTTTTTTATTTTATATATGGTTGTGCCGAATAAGATTATTCCGGTTAAGTTTGCTATAGCAGGAGCGGTCTTAGCAGCAATATTATTTGAAATCGCCAAAAAAGCCTTTGCTGAGTATGTAACACAAATACCGTCTTATCAGGCGATATATGGCGCATTATCAAGTATTCCTATTTTATTTTTATGGGTGTATTTGAGTTGGCTAGTGGTATTGATTGGCGCACTATTTACTGTTTCGTTAGAAGACTTTGATGACCAACAAAAAGCTGAATTATCTGAGCAAGAGGTTGATTAATCCCTATAATCGGATAACTACAAACCGAGTAGAGCTAATAAAAGGAACGGTATATGTCGAGAGTGCTTTTTCCAAATATTGCGGTTTATCATCAAGAGTGGCTTGATGTTGGTGACGGACATCAGCTTTATATAGAACAGTCGGGCAACCCAAATGGTATCGCTGTTGTTTACCTTCATGGTGGGCCTGGTGGCGGTTCAAGTAAAAATCATCGGCGTTATTTTGACCCAGAAAAATATCGTATCATTTTATTCGATCAACGTGGCTGTGGCCGCTCTAAACCATCACCGAGCTTAAATGATAATACGCCACATCATTTAGTCGCTGATCTTGAAGTTATTAGAAAGCATTTATCTATATCACGTTGGCTAGTTTCAGGAGGCTCCTTTGGAACTACATTGGCTTTGCTTTATGGGATTAAATATCCTCAGGCAGTATTAGGCTACATTCTACGCGGTATTTTCCTTGGTACAAAAGCAGAGTACAACTGGCTATATAAGTCCGGTGGAGCGGCGAGTTTTTTTCCTGAATTTTATCGAGAGTTCACAGAACAAATTGCTGATACAGGCGATGAAAATATACTACAAAGTTATTACGATGTACTGACGGGGCCAAATGAAATTGCTGCAATAGCGGCGAGTAAAGCCTGGTGTTTGTGGGAGCTAAGACTGTCAACCATAGCACCACATAGCCCTGCTGAAATTCAAGATGATGATTACCCCCATCGCGCATTGTGTATGGCGAAAATATCGAGTCATTACTTCGTCAATCATTGTTTTATTGACGAAGGTGAAATCCTCGCTTCAATTGATAACATTAAAAATATTCCTGCCATCATACTTCATGGTCGTTATGACATGGTTTGCCCTCTGCATAGTGCTGATAAATTGGTACAACATTGGCCAAGCGCACAGTTACAAATTTTGCCGCAAGCTGGGCATAGTGGTTTTGAATTACAAACGATTGATGGATTTTGTAAGGCAGCAGATACTATGGCAAATTTTATTACAGAACAGAGTGTTGAGTAAATGATCGCATTATTGCAAAGAGTTACCGAAGCAAGTGTCAGTGTTAATAATAATATTGTCGGTGAAATTGAACAGGGCTTATTAGTCTTAATAGCTATTGAGCCTGAAGATACTGAGGTAAAAGCTAAGCGTTTAGCTGAACGTGTAGCAGGCTATCGAATTTTCTCTGACGAAAATGGCAAAATGAACTTAAATGTTAAACAAATTGGTGGCGAAATACTGGTGGTTTCACAGTTTACGTTGGCAGCAAATACCACGAAGGGATTAAGGCCAAGTTTTACTAGTGCAGCTCCTGCAGAGTTAAGCGACAAGCTATATCAATGTTTTTGTACACAATTGCGTAGTTTAGGCTTTAAAGTACCAACCGGAGTGTTCGGTGCAGATATGCAAGTTAGGTTGTTAAACGATGGCCCTGTTACCATTAATTTACAGGGGTGAATTTTTAATTTGCACTCATGTGATGACTAAAAAATTTTCTCCATCTAAGATATTGAGTAGGTGTTAAATAAGTTTTTTTTGAGCGCTTTTTTAGGTTATCAATAAGCCAATGTTTTGGTAGCAAATGAATAACTACATTAAGATAACGCGGAATATGAAAGTAAATAATATGATGCGAACTTTGTAGTTGTTTTAAAATCGTTAAACAGAGATTAATTTCATGATCGTCAAGATCAGGTAAATTAATAGTTAAACAGCCATTTTCTTGCAAATTATCTATTAAAGCTGTTAAAAGATTAACACGGCTTTGGAAGCTTTTTGCATGATGCTGATAAACGTCACATATTAGCCAGTCAGCAGCCAGTGTTGTTGAAGAGTGCTCTTGCTGTAGCCACTTTAATGCTTCATTTTTTTCGATTTTAATGGCGTACTTTAGTGGGTTGAAATAATGTTGAAAACAGTCGATAACCGTTTGAGACAACTCTACACTCACTATATCCATACTTGGCTGTAATGCGCTTAAAAATCGACTTAAATTACCTCCGCCGAGCCCTAGCTCTATTACTTTGTTTGGTTTAAAAAACAATAACGGCATTAAAACCGCGTAGTGATGCGGTAAGGTTAATTTAGCTGGGCAGCGTAAATGCATAACACTTTGAATTACGTCATCAAATGCTAACCAACGATAATGCGAATTTTCGTTAATGGTTATTTGGTCTTCTGTGTTACTCAGGTAAACTAGTCGGCCTTGGTTAACATGTTGAGTCAGTTTCACGTGTTATTAAACTCCTTAAATGAATTTTCACTGGCATAAGATTAATCATAGACAATGTACAAATGTAGAGCACCAAAAAATAAAGCTGAGTTAGCACAATATTATCAACTGCGATGGCAAGTTCTACGTAAACCATGGCAGCAACCGCTAGGTAGCGAAAAAGATGAACTGGAATCACAATCATACCATCGTGTGATTGTTGACGATACGGATAACATTGTTGGTGTAGGGCGACTACATAAAACTAGTCAATTTCATGCACAAATTCGCTATATGGCAATATCTGACGAATTACATGGCGAAGGTCTAGGGAAGTTACTTATTGATGAGTTAGAGCTTTTAGCTGCTCAAGTGGGTGTGAAAACCATTGAGTTAAATGCTCGTGAAAAAGCGATTGGTTTTTATCAGAAAAGTAATTACATCAATATGGGCTATTCTCATACGCTTTATGATGCTGTTAGCCACGTTAAAATGATCAAAAACATTGCAGTCCCTAAGCAACATCTAACGAAAATAGCCGATAATTTACAACAGCTTTGGCATGAAACTATTCTACTAAGTAAAGCAATGAATATGAATGTTGCTTTTTTTGACCAAGAAAAACTTCTGACCACGTGCGAGCCTAGCTTTAATAAAAATCTGCATAATACTATGTTTGCTGGCAGTATTTATACTATGGCGACTTTAACTGGCTGGGCATGGGTATATTTTGTTTTACAGGCACAAAGGCAGCATGCCGACATAGTGCTAGCAAAAGGCAATATTAAATACCTTGCACCGCTTGAGGGCGTAGCTCATGCCCAAACCTTGTTACGGTTAGTTGAAGGTAATACTGAGCCACTAGCCGAAGGTAAAAATGCTCGTTTTAATATTGATGTTGAAGTATGTTGTGGTGACAAAGTTGCCGCGGTGTTTACCGGCTCTTATGTTGCAATGGCCAAGCGCAAATAGCTGGCATGTTGCATTCAACCAATATAGATAATTTATTCAAAAATTATAATTAAGTTACGATTACAAAAATACTTAAACAAGAGGCTGATGGTTATGTTTAAAATAATATTCGGGTTTATATTTTTTAGTCTATTCACCCAAGCAGTAAATGCAGCAACATTAACGAACACTGTTCAAGGTGAGATCGAGATGGTACTCGACAATTTTCATCAAGCGGCAAGTGAGGCAAACGTTGAACAGTATTTAGGTCAATTAGCTCAAGGTGCAATTTTTCTTGGCACTGATAGTAGCGAGCGCTGGAATAAAAATGAATTTTCTGAGTTTGTAAAATCTTACTTCAGCAAAGGAAAGGGTTGGTTATACCGACCAACCGAGCGAAACATCACTGGCACACAAGCAAACCATATCGTTTTTTTTGACGAGTTATTAGAGAATGAGAATTACGGTTTGTGCCGAGGCACTGGCGTGTTAATTAACACCCCAAAAGGCTGGAAAATATTGCAATATAATTTAACTATTGTGGTGCCAAATGCTGTTGCCAAGGAAGTGGTTGAATCAATAAAAGAGCACAGAACAATTACGCAATAAATGCAGTTTTTTACAATTGATATTCTGTTTGTTTCGGAGAAATATTAAAAATGAGTGTTAGTATTATTGGTTGCGGCTGGCTAGGGCAAGCGCTAGCAACACGTTTAATGGCAAATAAAATCGATATCATCGCCAGTTATCAATCAAAAAAAACGTCTGATAAACTCGCCGATCTGGCTATACCGGCAACTAAGCTAGTTTTACCATTGAGTGAGGAGGTGATAACGGCTGATAGCCTCGATAATATCACCAACGTCGATGTTAGTTTGTTTCAACAAACTGTGCTGATTATTGCGATACCGCCGCAATTAAAGAAAGGTCGGGTAGATTATCCGCTGAAAATTCAACAATTAATACATTTAGCCGAGCTAGGTGGTACACAACACATAATTTTATTGAATTCGACCGCTATCTATAATGGCTTACAAGGACGGGTTGACGAAAAAAGTAAGTTAGAGTTAAGTGCAGAAAAAGTTGCCAGTTTAGTTGCGGCAGAACAGGCAGCTAAAAAGTTTACTAAACGTTTAACTATTTTAAGGCTCGCCGGGCTGGTTGGGCCTAATCGCCATCCAGGAAAATTTTTACAAGCTAAGCGTGTGTTCGAAAATCCGAATGCGCCAGTTAATTTAGTACACCAAATTGATGTGGTTAACCTTATTGAACAACTCATCGACTCAAGTAATCTTGATATGGAGCATTGCACTTATAATGTTGTTAGTAATACTGATAGTAATCGACAGCAATATTATCAAGTAGCTGCTGCTGCGTTAAATTTACCCGTACCAAATTTTGTTTGTGATCAACAGCCTGCTACAGGTAAAAAAATTATCGGTGAAAAATTAAGAGCAGCTTTAGATTACCGTTATCAGCAAGACGAGCTATTAGTGTGGTTAAAAGAAAGTAGTTAAGCTCATTAAAGCGAATAGGCTAGTAACTTAGGTTAAGGCCAAGATTTAAAGTAAAGTGTAAAGCAAGGTTAAAAGTTATGGCGAAAAACATTATTACAAAAACATTAAAAGCAATTTACCAATATAAAATGGCATTGTTGTTTGTTGTGTTGTGGGCTCATGTTTCGTTGTTAAATTTGTTTTTTGTAAATTACAGCGGGCCAGTTTTTCTTTGGGAGCAAAATGCACAGTTATTGACCATTCAAACGCATGTTTTTATTGCGTTGATAACAACATTTTTTTTCTTAATGGTAAGTAAGTTCAGAGATTTTAACCGTAATAAAAAAGTTAAAATCTCTGATAAAATTTGGCTGCTTTGTTCTATCCTTTTAATCGCATCAATTACCTTTGTGCTTATTTAATTCCTCAAGCACTTAATAATAACCAAGTCATTAAAGTGATAAACGTTGTTCTTTCATTAGATTTTACGTAAAAAAACCGACTAATTAAGTCGGTTTTTACATTTAGCAAAAAGTATTAATCATTAATAAGGCGATGTTAAAGCTTGTTATGAATGCCGGCGGTTGCTAACCATTGTTTAAAGTCGAGCAAGTTGGCTGGCAGAATAACTTTGGTTGATGCCTGGCTTAATCCCTTCATTTGCTGCAAGTATTGTTCACTTAATTGCATATCCAACGCTTGCTGGCCACCGGGTTGCTCTATGGCAGCCGCTAGCTTGCTGATAGAGTCGCCCGTTGCTTGTGCAATGGCTAATATTTCTGCTGCTTTACCTTCAGCGGAGTTAATTCTGCGTTGCTTTTCACCTTCAGACAAATTAATTAACTCGGTCATTTGTCCTTCTGAGCGATTAATACGACTGGCTCTATCTCCTAAACTTTTAGCTAAAATAGCGCGACGTTCTCGCTCTGCATTTACTTGCATTTCCATCGCGTTTCTAACTGTTATTGGTGGGGTAATATTTTTTATTTCATAGCGATGCACTCTTATGCCCCAACTTTCACCCGCTTTATCAAGCACTTCTACCACTTTTGCGCTGATAATGTCTCGCTCTTCAAAGGTGCGGTCTAGCTCTAAAGTACCAATAACTGAACGGGTTGTGGTTTGTGCTAACTGCATGGCTGCAAAGCGATAATCGGTAATGCCGTAACTTGCTTTTATGGCATCGATGACCTGAATATAAATAACACCATCAACTTCAACATTAACTTCATCTTTTGAGAAACACTCTTGTGGTGGTACTTCAATCGTTTCTTCTTTTAAATCTTGGATAAAAGCCACACGGTCAATAAAGGGTAATAATAAGTGAAAGCCCGCTTCTAAGGTGCAACGATATTTACCTAAGCGTTCTACAATATAGGCAGATTTTGTTGGCACTAAACAAATAGCTTGGAAAAATTTATAGGCAAGAAATAAAAAGATAAATGCCCAAACGGCCAGCACCGCTAAATCTAAGGTATTACCATCAACAGCTATCATGATTTTGCTCCTTGAATATTTTCTGTCACTTTCTCCATGCCTTGGAAGAAGCCTTCTAGTTTCGCTACTTCGCTTGGGACAATAGAAACATCGGCGTTTTTCAAAATACTGCTAGTCTGCGAAATAAACTGTTCTAATAAACGCATTTTAATCGCTTGATCGCCACTTGGCATTGCAGCTGCTTTGGCAATTAAATTAATGCCTTCTGCGGAAGCTTGAGTCAGAATGGCAATTTCTTGGGCTCGACCGTGGGCTTCATTGATTTGCTTTTGTTTGTCGCCTTCAGATAAATTAATTGCTTCTTGGCGCTCACCTTCAGACAGGTTAATGGTCGATTCTTTTTCTGCTTCGGCTAAAGTAATTTCAGCACGCTTTTGGCGCTCAGCTTCCATTTGTTTTTCTAGTGTATGAATAACATTGTCAGACGGAGTAATATTACGTACTTCATAACGCATTACTTTTATACCCCAAGGATCAGAAGCTTTATCTATTTCACGAACAATCGTTTCATTTAACGTGTCGCGTTCAGAAAAGGTTTGACTCAGATTTAACTTACCAATTTCAGAGCGCATCGTAGTTTGCGCTAAATTAACGCTGGCGCGACTGTAATCTTCAATACCGTAACTGGCTTTAGCACCATCCATTACTTGAATATAAACTAAACCATCAACATTGATTTGAATGTTATCGCGTGAAATACAGCTTTGCGCTGGTATGTCTAATACTTGCTCGCGGGTTTCGTGACGATAAGCAACTCGGTCAACAAAGGGAATTAAAAAGTGCAAACCTGGCGCTAAAACGGCGCGAAATTTACCGAGTCTTTCGATGACACAAACTTCTTTCATTTGCACTACCAGCACAAGTTTTAAAACAATAAAGAGTAACGCTAGAAATACAAATGTAATTGTAGCTAACATAGGTATTCTCCTATTTTTATAAGTGTTATTAGGTTAATTTAAGCTAAGTTTTTAATGTAATTGGGATTAGTTTATGGGTTCAACCACTAATGAAATGTTTTCTTTGCAGACAATCGCAGCGTGGCTGCCAGCTTCGATAATTGAGCCATCGCTTAATGCTGACCAGGTTGTACCTTGATACTCAACCCTGCCTTGTTGTGTTCCAGGGCCTATTTGCTCTAATACAAGTACAGACTTTCCATAAATATCGACTTCTTCATAAATATTTTCGATGGTCGTTTCTCCGGGGAAAAATCGCTGGGTAACAAAGTAGACAACAACCAGTAGGAAGGTTGCGAGGATAAACCAAGTGGTTAAGGTTATTATCCAAGTATCAAGAATTTCTTGTTGTACGCCAATAGCAACAATTAATGAGGCAATGCCTAGATTAAGTAAAATACCGCCGGGCACGAAAATCTCTAAACAGGCAAATAAAATGGCCAAGATAATCCATGTTTCAAAAAATAGTATGTATTCCATTACCACCTCCAAGATTTAAATACTGTTAATGTAAGGTTAACAGTGATTTATTCAAAGTAGCAAGCATGACATATTATGTCAAGCAGATTACTTTGATTATCTCGGTGCTTTATTGGTTAATATTTTTTTAATCTCACTACAATCGACATCTGCTACAGAAAATACAAACCGGCAGATGCCGGTTTGTATTTTCTAGATATAGACTCAATGCTAAGTAACGAGATTTAGTTTATCAAAATTTAAGTTTTCTATTTTTAATAGGCTAAAATTAAAGCGATAAGTTATCTAAAATATCATCATCAACTAAGTTAGCTAACGTTACTTTAAGTTTAGGCGTACGGGCCATTTCACGTTTAATGGCGAAGTTAGCTTCAGCGTTACGTGCCCAACTTCGACGAGCAATACCGTTGTTAACATCAAACAATAGCATGGATTTTAAACGACGTTCAGCGGCTGCACTGCCGTCAAGCAACATACCAAAACCACCATTAACCACTTCACCCCAGCCTACACCGCCGCCATTATGGATTGACACCCAAGTGGCGCCACGGAAGCTGTCACCAATAACGTTGTGAATCGCCATATCTGCAGTGAAACGACTACCATCATAGATGTTCGAGGTTTCACGAAATGGTGAGTCAGTGCCGCTAACATCGTGATGATCGCGCCCAAGCACTACAGGACCAATCTCACCGCTATTAATGGCATCGTTAAAGGCTTTAGCAATTTCCATACGACCTTGTGCATCAGCGTAAAGAATACGCGCTTGCGAGCCAACTACTAACTTGTTTTGCTTAGCATCTTCAATCCAAGTGATGTTGTCTTGCATTTGCTGCTGAATTTCTTCTGGCGACTCTTGCATGATCTTTTTCAATACACTTGCTGCAATAGCATCGGTTTGATCTAAGTCTTGTGAATCACCCGAAGCACAAACCCAACGAAATGGACCAAAACCATAGTCAAAACACATAGGGCCTAAAATATCTTGTACGTAAGAGGGGTATTTAAAGTCGATGCCATTTTCTGCCATAACATCGCCGCCGGCGCGTGATGCTTCAAGTAAGAAAGCATTACCGTAGTCAAAGAAATATGTACCACGAGCAGTGTGTTTGTTAACGGCATTAGCGTGACGTATTAGCGTTGCTTGTACTTTTTCTTTAAATACTTCTGGCTCTTCTCGAATTAAACGATTTGATTCTTCGTAGCTAATATCTACCGGGTAGTATCCGCCTGACCACGGGTTGTGTAATGACGTTTGGTCTGAGCCTAAGTGAATAAATATCTCTTGCTCATCAAAATTTTCCCATACGTCAACGATATTGCCGATATAAGCAATTGAAACGACTTCTTCATTCGCCTGTGCTATTTTTACACGAGCAACTAGCTCAGCCATATTATCGATTAACTCATCAACCCAACCTTGCTGATGACGCTTAGTCGCGGCTTTTGCATTAACTTCAGCACAAACCGTTACACAGTTAGCAATGTTACCCGCTTTCGGTTGCGCGCCACTCATGCCGCCCAAACCAGCGGTAAGGAAGATTTTACCTCGCGGGCTATCAGCTTTATCAAGCACCTTACGAAAGGCATTCATTACTGTAATGGTTGTACCGTGTACTATGCCTTGTGGGCCAATATACATGAATGAACCGGCGGTCATTTGACCATACTGAGTAACCCCTAAAGCGTTGAATTTTTCCCAGTCATCAGGCTGCGAATAGTTCGGGATCATCATACCGTTGGTTACCACTACGCGTGGAGCATCTTCCGATGATGGAAATAAGCCCATTGGGTGACCAGAGTATAAATGTAGCGTTTGATCGCTTTCCATTTCACTTAAATACTTCATGGCGAGTAAGTATTGTGCCCAGTTTTGGAACACTGCACCGTTACCGCCGTATGTAATTAATTCTTCTGGATGCTGAGCAACGGCAGGATCTAAGTTATTTTCAACCATCAGCATAATCGCAGCAGCTTGCTGGCACTTAGCTGGGTAGTCAGCAATAGAACGCGCTTTTAAATGATAACTTGGCTTAAAGCGGTACATATAAATACGGCCAAAGTCTGTTAACTCTTGCGCGAATTCAGTGGCAAGTTCTTGATGCCACTCTTTTGGAAAATAGCGTAAGGCATTTCTAACGGCTAGCTGTTTCTCTTCAGCAGATAAGATGTCTTTACGTTTTGGTGCACGGTTAGCGTCAGCAGGGTATGGTTTGGCTTTAGGTAGTTCGCTAGGAATACCCTGTTTTATTTCATCTTGAAAATTAATGGCTGTTTCCATTGTTATTAACTCCCTTAATTATGCTGTAAAACTAACGGTAAATGCTTGTGAACGCACTAAAGCGATCATGGCATCAATATCAGGCTTCAGTAATCTGTCTTCTTCAAGTTTTGCAACTTTTTCTCGGATCACTTGAAAGTTCTTTTCTATAACATCTGAGCACTTATTAGGACGTCTAAACTCAATGGCTTGCGCGGCATACATTAATTCAATCGCTAATATTTTCTCTAAATTCCCTAATATTTGATTAAACTGACGACTTGAAATACTGCCCATAGAGACGTGATCTTCTTGTCCCATTGATGTTGGTACACTATCAGCAGAAGGTGGGAAACAAAGTGATTTGTTTTCGGTTACTAACGCTGCTGTGGTGTATTGCGGGATCATCATGCCTGAATTTAGACCGCCACAAGCGGTTAATAGGCGAGGTAAACCATGCAAACCTTCTAGCAGTAAATAACAACGACGGTCTGAAATATTGCCTAATTCAGCAGAGGCGATAGAGGCATAGTCAAGTACCATAGCTAACGGTTGGCCGTGGAAGTTACCACCAGAAATAGCTTCTTCGCTGCTGATAACAATAGGGTTATCAGTGACAGAGTTCATTTCAATCTCTGCTAATTCATTTAAATGCTTAAAAGCGTTTCTTGAGGCGCCATGTACTTGTGGAATACATCTAAGTGAATAGGGGTCTTGTACACGATCACAGTTAGTGTGCGATGACATATTTTCAGAGCCGGTAAAGAATTCACGCATGCGCGAGGCAACTTCGACATTGCCAGGAAACGGACGAGTCGCGTGCAGTTCTGCTCTAAAAGGTGATTGGCTGCCCTGCATACCTTCGATACTCATTGCACCGGTTAAGTCAGCTAAATCTAGCAAGTAACGCATCTTAGTTAAGCCAGTAATAGCATGCGATAAGATAAATTGTGTGCCGTTAATTAATGCCAAGCCTTCTTTTGCGTGTAATTCCATTGGCGTTAAGCCGTGCTCTTTTAATGCTTGTGCTGCAGGAATGATTTTATCCGCTTGGCCGGTTTCACTTTGCCAGAACTCGCCTTCGCCAAGTAAAGGTAAAAACAAATGTGAAAGTGGGGCTAAATCACCCGATGCGCCAACTGAGCCTTGCTCTGGCACTACTGGGATAAGATCTAATTCAATAAACGCTAGCATTCTTTCTACGGTTTCTAGGCGTATACCTGAAAAACCTTTACTTAAGGCATGCACTTTGGTGATCAGCATTAATTTTGAAATTTCTTTCGCTATAGGCTCACCAACACCTACTGCATGCGTGATCAGCAAATTGGTTTGTAGCAAATTAGTTTCTTCAGGGGTAATTTGTGTATCGCATAATGGACCAAAGCCTGTATTAATGCCGTAAACCGCTTTATCTGAAGCTGCCATTTTTTCTACTCTTTGGCGGCTAACATTAATGTTATCTAATGCTTCTTGGCAAAGCTCTGCTTGGATACTGCCGTTGGCAATACCGTTAACAATGTCAAGATTTAAATGGTCGATACCGTATTTAAATTTCATCTAAACGCTCCTAAACTAAAAGACTAAATGGCTACCTAAGCGGTACTTATTACCGGGTGCCGTTAATATAGCTAAGCTAACAACACCTTGACTCGACCAAGTTCGACGTTTAACTTGTAAACAAGGGGTAGTGTTATTAATTGCTAGTAATTGGTTGATATCATCTTTAGCGATAACGGCTTCAACTTCATGGGTTGCTTCAGTTAATGGCGCTTCAGATGATAAGTATTCATGGGGGGTTATTTGAGTAAAGTTTTGCTCAAGGTAATGCGGGATCAACTTCGGATTAACGAAACGTTGCTCTAATTGTATCGGGGCATTATTCTCAAAATGAAGTACGCTTGAATAAAAAGCGGTTTCGCCTTTTTTTAGCGCTAAAAGTATCGCGACTTCATCATTCACTTGCACTCTTTCTAAGCTGAGTTGTTCAGCATGATACTGATGACCACGGTCGTGTATTTCATCGGCAATATTACGAATTTCTAATAGTGAAGATTGCGACTTAAAAGTAGCTACGAAGGTACCAGAGCCTTGAGAACGTACTAATAAACCTTGCTCGGTGAGTTCTTGCAAAGCGCGACGTGCTGTCATACGACTGACTGAAAACTGCTCAGCTAGTTCATTTTCTGAAGGTACTTTACTGTGCTCAAGCCATTCGCCAGATTCAATATTTTCACAAATATGTTGTTTAATAATATTATATTTTGCTGTTTTTACTTGTGTCATTGTCATGCCTAATACTAGATAATATGCAGAGTAAATCTTTACTTGTATATACAATCTCATTTTTTAACGCCTAGGTCAACACTTGTATATACAAGCTTGCTTGTTAAAATACTATCAGTTAAAGTATTCTTAGAAGTATCAGCCATTAAGCCCTGCGGCCGAACTCACTCATCAAATATACATTTGCTTTAAACAGGTAATTTGGAATTCTTATGTCAATAAATACAACTGCATGGCAGACCCTTTGGATTAACGTCAATCTAGCGACTATGACCGAAGAAGCAAAGGGCTATGGCACTATTGAAAATGGCGCTATAGCTATTGCTGATGGAAAAATTGCTTGGCTAGGTTCACAAGCTCATTTACCAAATTTTAATGTAGATACTGTCGAGGTCATTGACGGTGGTGGTAAATGGTTAACGCCAGGCTTAGTCGACTGTCATACACATATTGTTTATGGTGGGAATCGAGCGAATGAATTTGAAATGCGCCTTGAAGGTAAGAGCTATGAAGAAATAGCGAATGCTGGCGGTGGCATTGTTTCAACGGTTAAAGCTACACGATCAGCAAGTGAGCAAAGCTTATTCCAAAGTGCTTTAAAACGTTTAACGGCATTACATCATCAAGGTGTTACTAGTATTGAGATTAAATCGGGCTATGGTTTAGATACTGACAACGAAATCAAAATGTTAAAGGTCGCCAAAAGTTTAGGGCAAGCGCTGCCTGTAACGGTATTAAAAACCTTTCTTGGCGCGCACGCATTACCTGTTGAGTATAAAGACCGTGCAGATGAGTACATTGATCTCGTTTGCAATGACATGATACCGAACATATCGGCTAAAAGCCTTGCGGATGCGGTTGACGTTTTTTGTGAAGGCATTGGTTTTAATTTAAGCCAAACCGAAAAAGTGTTTGCTGCTGCCAAGGCACATAACTTACCAATTAAAGTACATGCTGAACAGTTATCAAACCTTGGTGGTACTGAATTAGCTGCGCAATATCAGGCCTTGTCTTCTGATCATATCGAGTTTTTAGATGAAACGGGTATTAAAGCCATGAAAGCGGCAGATATGACTGCAGTTTTATTACCGGGGGCTTTTTATTTTCTTCGTGAAACCCAATTGCCACCAATGGACTTATTACGAAAACATGGGGTAAGTATGGCAATAGCAACTGATGCCAATCCAGGTTCATCACCCATTTGTTCAATTCAACTTATGTTAAATATGGCGTGTACATTATTTAGATTAACCCCTGTAGAGGCGCTAGCAGGTGTTACTTGTAATGGTGCGAAAGCTTTAGGGTTGTCAGGCACTAAAGGGCAGTTAGCTCTTGGCTATGACGCTGATATTGTTTGTTGGGATATTGAACAACCAGCAGAGCTATGTTATCAGTTTGGTGTTAACCCGCTAGTTAATTTAATGCAGGCAGGAAAAATAGTTATTTAAGGTATAACAAAAGCTTAGCATAAAGAAACCATGTAACTGTACAAAAGCATACAGATTGATTAGTCTTAGTTAATGTTGTCGTTTTAGGTTTTTATATGGCTAGTTACAGTGCTGCGCGTCTTATAATACTTTCATTAATTAGTGCTTTATTCGGTTGTAGTTTTATATCTTTTGAGGCGAATGCTGCAAGTGAATCTTTCTCATTTGTTGAGTTTAATATTGCTTTCGTTTTAGGGCTTAGCCTACCAGTATTGCTGATTGTTTTTATTATTAAACCTAGACCCGCCATTCAAAAAAGACTTCCTGTATTATTAACCGTTACCTTATTGGGGCTACTTTATTGTCTTAATTTCAATCCTGAAAACTATTTATATCTCAGCTTGATTTTTAGCGGTTTGATGTTTCAAACCATCAGTTATTGGTCGTGCAATTATCAATTCAATGACAGTACATCAACCATTAACCTAGTGTTGAAGCATAGCTTTTTTGTCGCGACTTTTCTGCTATTTGTATTGTTACTATGGTCGAAAATAGTGAGTACTCCTATTGCATGGGGGATTTTGGCTAGCGTACAAGTTGTTATTACTGCAAGTTATGTCTGGTTATCTCGCCACAAAAGTAATGAAGTAAATCTGCGCTCGGTATCCTTATTGCTTATTAACCTTGCTTTCGCCATGAGTATTTATTGTTGGCTAACCGGGCGCTTATCATTTAATTTAATTGTCGGGATCAGTGTCGTTACTTACTTATTAGCTATGGCGAACGGTTGTTGGCATATTGTTACTACATTAATTACTCGCGAAAATGAACAAGCCGTTTTAGCCTCTCAACCTCAGGTTAAAATTTCATATGATCCAACGACAAACCTGCCTAATTATCAATTCGCGTTATCTGTATTTGAACACAATATTGCAACGAATGAGTCTGCACGTTATGCCGTAATAATATGTAAGCCAACAGATTTTCAACAAATAAATGCGATACTAGGCCACCATAACTCTGACATTTTACTGTCGCAGTTGGTGTACAGCTTGCAGAAGTCGATTACTCATAACGCCACATTACTTAACTTTTCCTCTATAGATTCACCCATTAGAATTGCACGTTTGCAAGGGCTGCAATTTTTTATGGTGATGGATGTTTCTCAAACTACATATAATGAAGAGATTGTTATTGAGCAACTTTGTAAAGAACTTGCTCTTGCGGTACCTGGCCCTATGAGCTTTAAAAGCTTTTCGTCATATTTTAAATTAGCATTTGGTGTTGCCTTTGTAGGGAAAAATAGTCAAAGCGTTACTGAGGTAATAGCGTGCGCTGAAGATGCGTTATTACAAGCTGAAAAACAACAAACACTTGTGTGCTTTTTTAATCAAGAGATCGCGGTTTTTAATCAACAGCAGTTACTTAAAATGGAACAGCTAAAAGCAGCGATTGCACAAGATAACTTACAATGGCATCTACATCCGCAAGTGAATGTTCAGAGTAAGCAACTCACAGGCTTCGAATTGCAGGTGAGTTGGCAACAACAAGGCAGTGAACTACTTAATTTAGAGGAAATACTGCTGATTGCGGAACAAAGTGGCGATACTTATGCCTTAAGCTTACAAATAGTGAACCATGCATTTAAAGCGATTATAGCGCTTCAAAACTTAAACATAAAAACGCCGATAGCAATTAAATTGTCAGATAATAGTTTACTCGAACCCGATCTAGTTGATTACATTGAGCAACAATCTAATACATATGGCGTTGATTGCGAACTCCTTACTGTTGAGGTGCAAGAAGCTATTCTCTTAATGTCTTCACCACAAGCTAAGGCTAGTATCGATCAGCTAAAATCATTGGATGTAAGCATTGTTATAGATCAATTTTCAGGAAGTTATGAAGCACTGCGCTATATTCGCCGTATGGCAGTCAGTGGTATAAAAATAGACTGTTATTCGTTGGCTAAAGCTACACCTGGTTCATCAGATAAAGCTATTATTAACACGTTAATAACGCTGACACGTAAAATGGGTTTACCTTTGATTGGCACGAACATTAATGTTATTGCCATTGAAGAAATGTTTATCGCAATGGGCGGAGAGTTTGCTCAAGGTCAGCGATATAGCCTAGGTATAACGCAAGAAGAGTTGCCACACTGGCTTGTAGCGTGGCGCAAGCAATACCCTGAACAGAGTTAACTAACAAAGGGGCGGTTAAGGAAACTATTACTCTAAATCTAAGGGCTCAGGTGAAAGAATAATCCCAGTGTTGTCGGCATAAATGTGATCGTCAGGTAAAAAAGTAACGCCGGCAAAGTTTATCGCGAGGTCACTTTCTCCGATATTATTCGCACTAGCGCCAACAGGAATTGAGAGTAAGCCTTGAATGCCAATATCAATATCTTCTAAGGCATCAACATCCCTAACACTGCCATAGCAAACTATGCCTTCCCAGTTATTCTTTGCAGCTTGCTCAGCTATGTTAATATCAATAAGTGCTCTACGAGTAGAGCCACCGCCATCAATAACCAGTACTTTACCTGTACCGTCAGTGTTAACTACTTCGGCAATTAGGCCATTATCTTCGAAACACTTTATTGTCACAACCTTACCGCCAAATGAACTTCTACCACCGTAATTGCTAAATACGGGCTCAAGAACATCGATTAAATCAGTGTAAATATCACATAACTCTGAAGTGTTGTATTCCATTGTAAGTATTTCCTCATAATGTCTATTGTTAACTAGTATAACTGCTCAATACCAAGGCACAACTACTAAGCTGTTATAGCGACTAAAATAATGAAATTTATACAAACTTGTAATTCATTAAAAAACATTATTTAATAGCTAATACTATTTTTTATTAAGAGTTTTTTTTATGGCTGTTCGGGAATTCACCCATAGCTTAATTTATTCTACAGAAACTCTAATTTTCAGTATTCTTGCTTTACTTCTTCTTGCTTACTATCGTGGCCTGGGTCGCACGTATGTGAAGTACTGGATGTTAAGTTTAGTGGCGTTATCTGCCCACCACTTTTCATTAACGCTTGAAAGCATTTTTAACCAACAAGCTGTTGGTAGTTTTATTGATATATCGTTAGCGCTATTGCGGCAAGTTAGCCACTATCTCTATTTTATGTTTTTAATGTTGGGTATATTTAGCGCAACAAAGCAAAAAACAATTCCTCCTAGCGTTATTACTGTAGGTTTGCTCATTACTATCGTAATAAGTGCTACTGCAGTGCTGCCTTATGGGTTTGATAGTAGTAGTGTTTTTAATCGCTTTTATTTACGCGAAAGTATGGCTGCTTTTATTTTTGGTTGTGGTTTTATTATTGCCGCTTGTTATTTCTATTCCGCTAATATTGAACATTTTTCAGGTAAAATTTTATTGTATTTTTGCATGTTTGCAGGAGTGCGTTTTTTAGCTTTTTCATTTGCTTCTATTATTTCATTAACAGAAAGTTGGTTTAGAGAGTTAACTGAGTGGTTGATCTATGTTGATCTTGGTATTCATACTGTTTTAGGTTTTATTATACTTATATGGATGCAAGGTGCAGAAAGGCATATTGCTGATAAAGCGATTAATCGAGTAAAATATTTAGATGAACATGATGCGTTAACAGGTGCTTTAAATCGCGAACAGGTTATTGAAAAACTAACATACGAAATGAAAATTGCTGGCGACAGTGAACAAAAACTTTGTATTTATTTACTCGACATAAAACGCT
Source organism: Colwellia sp. NW0002-52-1 (assembly GCF_057550865.1). Taxonomy (NCBI): domain Bacteria; kingdom Pseudomonadati; phylum Pseudomonadota; class Gammaproteobacteria; order Alteromonadales; family Colwelliaceae; genus Colwellia; species Colwellia sp. NW0002-52-1. The sequence continues at coordinate 27,603 of NZ_BAAJLU010000016.1, forward strand.
TCAAATTTGTGAATGATACTTATGGTTTAAAAGTTGGAGATTTAATTTTAGGTGAAACGGCTCGCCGATTAACCGAGAGTATTTTGCAACCCAAAGTAGTTGGACGTTTGAGTGGCGACTCATTTGTGTATGTTATTGATTATACAAGTGAGCAACAACAATTGACCGCAGCTGAACATTTACATGCAATAATTGCAGACCCTTATCAAATTGATCAACATGAAGTACATCTACAATGCAGTGTAGGGTATTGTGATTACCCTAGCGATGCAGATAATGCTGACGAACTATTACAAAAATCTAATCTAGCGCTTTTTCAAGCTGAAAGTACCAATATTCATAGTGTTAAATATGAAACAGGTATGCAGGCTCACGGCCGACATTTAGTAACGGTGGAAAAAGAAATTCGTCATGCTATTGCAAATGAAGAGTTTATTTTACATTTTCAGCCGCAGTTAAATTTGAAGAGAAACCGTTTAGAGGCTGCTGAAGTATTAGTGCGTTGGCAGCATCCTGAAAAGGGGTTGTTAGCACCTGGTCAGTTTTTTGATGACATTCAAGCTTTAAATTTATTTAGTGAACTAGATAATTATGTATTAGAAAAAACATGTCAGACTATCGATAGCTGGTATAAAACTTATAAAAGGCGTATTCCTTTAGCGATTAATATTACCGCAGATGAGTTTCAGAGCCCTAACTTTATCCAAACTATACAAAACCTACTTAAAAAATATAATATTCCTCCGATTTATCTCGAATTGGAAGTTACAGAGAATGTGGTTATAACGGATATTGAATTAGTCATGAAAATTATTGTTGAGTTGCAAAGCATGGGAATTAAAGTATCGATAGATGACTTTGGTACCGGTTACTCTTCATTAGCCTACTTAAGAAGGTTGCCTATTGATAAAATAAAGATAGATCGCAGCTTTATTCAAGAAGTCACCACTAACGACTCAGACTTAACCATAGTAAAAACCATGGTTGAATTATCTCATGGTTTAGGTAAGCGTGTTTTAGCGGAAGGTGTTGAGACAAAAGAACAGCTGCAGTTATTGCGTAATATTGGCTGTGATGCCGTTCAAGGTTTTTTTGTTAGTAAGCCAATTAGTGAAGAAGCGTTTGCTAAATACTTAACCAGAAAATAGCGGTAGCTAAACTTAATGATTCTTTAAGGGAATAATGATTAGACCCTGTAACAATAGCGTTTCGTCTATCGCTGAAATTACTTAACTTCTTTAATTTCTATCATTGCCTCACGGCTATTGCTTACTGCGCTAGTACTCGATAAGTAACGCTGCCAGCGTTGTTGGTATTCAGTCGCTAAGGTGAGTAAATAATCTTCGTTATAAATATTGCTATGGCCATCATCAAAAATGAAGCGGTAGCCATGCTTGCCTACCGATTCAATGTTTAATAGCTGTACTTGTTTCTTATGATAGACCTTAGGTATTTCGCCTATTGCTTTACCTTTGTCGTCAGTTGGAGCGTACACACGTAAATATTCAATACTTAACTCAATAGCTGTAGGACTGCCTTGTTTATCATTTTCAAAAGAAATGGATAAAACTGAAGCAGTTTTATTGATAATAAAGCGGCTAATATTACGCATGTATAACTCCTCGTGCTAATAGTTAATTAGAGAATAAAGCGGCTTAAGTCTTCATCTTTAACTAGATCAGATAAAATATTAGCAACAAAGTCAGCATCAATGAGAATGGTTTCTCCTGTGCGATCGTTTGCGGTAAATGAAAGCTCTTCAATTAAACGCTCCATCATAGTATGTAAACGACGAGCACCAATGTTTTCAGTACTTTCGTTTACTTGCCACGCTGCATTCGCAATTGCTTGAATACCGTCTTCACTAAATGAAATATGTACGCCTTCAGTTTCTAATAAGGCGATATATTGCTCGGTTAATGAAGCATTAGGCTCGGTTAATATTCTAACAAAGTCGTTAGTGGTTAATGCTTGTAACTCAACGCGAATTGGCAAACGCCCTTGTAATTCAGGGATCAAGTCAGATGGTTTTGACATTTGAAATGCGCCAGAAGCAATGAAAAGAATATGATCCGTTTTTACCATACCGTGTTTAGTGCTAACCGTTGAGCCTTCAACTAATGGTAGTAAATCGCGTTGCACACCTTCTCTTGAAACGTCAGGACCAGAGCTGTCTCCGCGTTTACAAATTTTGTCAATTTCATCAATAAATACGATACCGTTTTGTTCAACGGCATAAATCGCTTTTTCTTTGATGTCGTCTTGATTGACAATTTTTGCGGCCTCTTCTTCTTGCAAGGCTTTGAAAGCATCTTTGATTTTTAATTTACGCTTTTTAGTTTTGTCACTCGACATGCTTTGAAACATGTTTTGTAATTGCGATGTCATGTCTTCCATGCCTGGAGGAGCCATGATCTCAACGCCCATTTGTGGTGCAGCTAAATCAAGTTCAATTTCTTTATCGTCAAGCTGACCTTCGCGTAATTTTTTACGGAAAACTTGTCGTGTTGAAGAGTTTTCAGGTTTTTCATCATTGCCAAAGCCATCGCGAGCTGGCGGTAATAAAACATCTAAAATACGCTCTTCAGCTGCTTCTTCAGCTAAATGCTTAACACGTGCCATTTCTTGCTCTTTGGTCATTTTAATGGCCATATCTGCAAGATCACGAATAATAGTTTCTACTTCTTTACCAACATAGCCCACCTCAGTGAACTTAGTTGCTTCTACTTTAATAAAAGGTGCATTGGCTAACTTGGCTAAACGTCGAGCAATTTCTGTTTTACCAACACCTGTTGGGCCAATCATCAAAATATTTTTAGGGGTAACTTCAGCACGCAACTCTTCGTTAAGTTGCATTCTACGCCAGCGATTTCTTAGTGCAATGGCAACGGCACGTTTAGCATCGGCTTGCCCAACAATGTGGCTATCAAGTTCGTGAACAATTTCACGTGGTGTCATATTCGACATATTAATTCCTTACAAATTGGCCGTTATAGTTCGTCAATTACGTGTTGCTGATTGGTAAACACACAAATGTCACCGGCAATTTTTAATGATTTTTCAACAATTTCTTTCGCAGAAAGTTCGGTGTTTTCTAATAATGCAGTAGCGGCAGATTGAGCAAAGTTACCACCACTGCCAATAGCAATAAGATCATGCTCTGGTTGCACAACATCGCCATTACCCGTAATGATCAGTGATGCGGTTTCATCAGCAACGGCTAATAATGCTTCTAGCTTGCGTAAAGCTCGGTCACTGCGCCAATCTTTGGCTAATTCAACCGCTGCTTTCGTTAAATGGCCTTGATGCATTTCTAACTTGCTTTCAAAACGCTCAAATAGGGTGAAGGCATCAGCTGTACCGCCAGCAAAACCGGCTAATACTTTGCCATTATATAAACGGCGCACTTTACGTGCATTACCTTTCATTACAGTGTTGCCAAGGGAAACTTGACCATCACCACCAATGGCAACTTTGCCATTACGTCTGACAGAAACAATAGTAGTCACAATTAACCTCTTACATATTGCCAACTGAGATAGTCGGCTTGTCTAATGTAGAATAGATAAGGGAGGAGGAAGGCTTTTTCAAGGGAGCGGTGTTTATTAATAGCAAGCAGGAATTAATAAATGTGGGTATAGCTGTCAGTTTTTAGCTGTCAGCTATCAGTTTACTTTCATTTTTGCTATAGATTGTGATGACAGGTTACTTAATCCCAGCCCCATATTTTACAGCCATGAACTGAATTATTTTTTAATTTGTGCTTATCTTTTTCTGCTTCACGTTTTTTCGGGTAAGGGCCTAAGTACACTTTATACCAAACTGATGAAGTGCCTGTGGCTTTACTTACTTGTGCTTCTAAACCCGTGAAAGCAATTTTGGCTTTTAAAGATTCGGCTTGTTTACGGGTTCTAAATGAGCCACATTGCATTTTATACGGGCCTTTTTGAGTAACTTTATATTCGCCCACTTCAACTTCTTTGCTTTTTAGGTCGTCTACATAAGTCCATTTTTCTTCAGGTAACTCAGGTAACTCAGGTAGCTCGGTTGTTTTTTTAGGTTTAATTATTTTAGCTTCTACTATAGGTTCAGGCTGTTTATCTTTAATACTCCACAACATATAACCAAAACTAGGTATTGCGATGATCAGAAAGGCTGCAATTAGTTTAACTTTTGTTGGCTTACCTTGAGCTGGTTGCTCATTTTTTTTGTAGGGACTTTGCTTTTTATTTTTCGCTCTTGAGCGGGAAACGTAATCTTGATGTGCCATGGAAAATTTATACCTGAAGACTTTCGCCAATTCTAACCAACTGATAAAGAAAGATCACCCATTGAGTGCATTAATTGTATAAAACACATTCTACGCTATCTCATTTTTCTCTGTTATTAGATTTTTGTTTTTACAGGGAGGAAACAATGAGAAAAGAATGAGTAGGAATAAGGAGGGTTAAAGGTAAGTTTTTAGCCGTCAGCTGTCAGTAAGTTAAAATAAGTTTTAGTATTGGTTTTGCGGTGCTTTTCCTCTTGCAGTTCTCCTGTTTTTCTCCCTGTTATATGGATTTTTATTTTTACAGGGAGGAAACAATGAGAAAAGAATGAGTAGGAATAAGGAAGGTTAAAGATAAGTTTTAGCTGTCAGCTGTCAGCTGTCCTGTCAGTAAGTTAAAATAAGTTTTAGTATTGGTTTTGCGGTGCTTTCCTCTTGCAGTTCTCCTGTTTTTCTCCCAGTGAAATAGGGTTTTAGGGTGCTGTACCCTCAACTACCAGCTTAAGTCGACAGGGTCGATATCAATTGACCATCTCACTTTAGCTTGCCACTCATTTGTTGCACTTTGATGAATAAGTTTAAACACGGCTTGGTGCAGGTGCTTGCGTGATTTAGCCTGTAAAATTAAATGAAAACGAAATTTACCGGCTTTTTTCTCCATTGCTGCAGGCACCGGGCCCGCAAACTGACAACCTTCGAAAGGTATTTCTGTCATCGCGCGTAAAAATTTTTCTGGATAAGAAGGATAATTCGCTTCGGCTCTAAATAAAGCTTGAAAACTAAAAGGTGGCAATAAAGCTTGTTGACGCTCTATAAGCGCTTGTTTAGCAAAATGTTGATAACCATTGTGCACTAAATCTTGCAGCAAGGGATGATCAGGAAAATTACTTTGTACCATTACTTTGCCTGGCTTACTTGCGCGACCTGCACGTCCTGATACCTGTACCAGCAATTGCGCCATATGTTCAGCCGCGCGAAAGTCATAACTAAAAAGTGCACCGTCAACATCAAGCACCGCCACTAAAGTAACGTCAGGAAAATGATGACCTTTTGCCAGCATTTGCGTGCCAATTAATAGTTGATGTTCCTTATTACTTACCTCGGTTAATAATTTGGCTAAAGCGCCTTTTTTACGAGTGCTGTCGCGATCAATTCGCACGGTTGAATACTCAGGAAACAGCGCACTAATTTTTTCTTCTAATTGTTCAGTACCTTGGCCGATAGGTTTAATACGTACGCTACCACAGCTTGGGCATTGCGGAGGAATACGCTTTTGGCTACCGCAATGATGACAGATAAGTAACCCTTGACCTTGATGAAGCGTATAAGGCTTATTACAGCGTTGGCAATCAGCCACCCAGTGGCATTCTTGGCAGTTAATAGCCGGAGCGTAACCACGGCGATTAAGAAATATTAAGGCTTGCTCGCCGCGGGCAAGGGTGTTTTTAATCGCTTGTTTTAACGTACCAGAAAGGCCATGTTCCATTTGTTGTTGTGCAACATCAATTAAGGTGATTTTAGCTGTGGAGGCATTGCCAGCACGTTTACGTAATCTATGGTAATGGTACTTGCCTGTTAAGGCGTTTTGTAATGACTCGAAGCTCGGTGTGGCTGTGCCCAATATAATGGGAATATTAAGCTGTCTGGCTCTGAGTATGGCAATATCGCGTGCATGATAACGAAAACTGTCTTGTTGCTTAAATGAAGCATCGTGTTCTTCATCAACAATAATTAAGCCTAAGTCATGCAAAGGCGAAAATATTGCAGAACGGGTACCGATAACAATTGCTGCGCTGCCACGTTGGGCTTCTAACCAAGTTTGTAAGCGCTCTTTATCGTTCAATCCTGAATGATGCAGGCTAATTGGCACATTAAAACGCTGCTCAAAACGGCTAAGCGTTTGAGGCGTTAAGCCAATTTCAGGTACTAATACTAAAACTTGCTGACTTTTAGCTAATACCTGCTCAATGGCTTGTAAATAAACTTCAGTTTTACCACTGCCGGTTATGCCGTCGACCAAATGACAAGAAAACTGTGACTGCATTTCTTTGACGGTAGCTACAATCATGGCTTGCTCGGCTGATAAGTTCAGTCTGTTTTCTTGCTGAAGTGCGTCTGGCTGCCAGGTAAACTTTGAGACTGGACGAGTTTTGCTATAAATAAGTTGTTTTTTTTCTAAAGCATTAAGCTGTGCTTTATTAAAACCAAGCGTTAATAGTTCAGACCATGTCATGCCTTGGTGTTGCTTGAGCATAGCTAATAACTCAGCCTGCTTCGGCGAGCGCTTAGCGGTATTGGCTTGTTCTTCTTCGGTTAAACTTGCTTTTGTTAACCAAATTTGTGGCAGTTCAACATCGGGCTGTTTAATTTGTCGTAAAAGCACAGGAAGCGCTTGTTGGAAAACATCGCCAATAGGGTGATGGTAATAATCACTGCAGCGCTGGATAAAACTAAGTAATGTTGGTGAAAAATTAAAGTTGTCGGTAACTCTACTTAATATCGACTTTATTTTTGCTGGCGAATATTCTGTGCTTTCATCTAGCGACAATACAATGGCAACAACTTGTCGAGAGCCAAAAGGTACAATGACACGCTCACCTAGGCTAATGGGTTTACTATTCAATTCGGCAGGTACTTTATAAGTAAACAATTGGCGCATCGGCACCGGTATTGCAACTTGTACGTATATTTCTGTAGAAGGGGTTGCCAAAAATGTTGTCATATTAAAACCAAATGTTGTGCTTATTCTACTGCTAAATTACGCAATGCCAAGCCAGAAAATCGCGCTATCGGTATTTTTATGAAATAAAGTTAAGGGTTGCTTAAATTTTTAGCGATTTTTATTGCTATAGCGATAATGATCCTATAACATTCGCCTCCATTATTTTTAACTCGTATGGTGCTTGGCAGCAATAATGACTGATCAAGTGGCGATACGGCCTTAACAGAGGTTTCCCATGAAAGACGGTATTCATCCAAATTATGTAGAGTTCAAGGCAACTTGTTCTTGTGGTAACGTTATTACAACTCGTTCAACTGTAGGTAAAGACTTACATTTAGACGTATGTTCAGAATGTCACCCATTCTACACTGGTAAGCAAAAAGCTGCTGAGACTGGTGGTCGTGTTGATAAATTCAACAAGCGTTTTGGTGCTCTTAGCAAGAAGTAATTCTGCTAATATACCAGATGAAAAAAGCACCTTTGGTGCTTTTTTTTTACCTAAAATTAAGTTTATTTAATTTTAGGTAAAAAAACATAACGACATCTTGATGAATAGACTTGTTATTACATTGTTATCCCTTAGTTTTTTACACCGTAATTATCTGCTCCTCAGAAAATAATTATTTTATTTTTACTTCTCTTTAAACCCTTTTACGGCATACTGCATCTAACTTAATAATTAAGAAATTGTCGAGAATTTACTTTTTGGATAAGTTAAAAGTTATTGATGCCAATAAATGTTTTAGCCCAGATCTTGAGCCGCAATGGATAGCACAAGCTCAGCAGGGTGATCAGCAGGCGTTTCATCACCTTTATCAAAGTTATCACCGTCGTATATACGCACTGTGCTGGCGCATGATGGCCGATAAAGACAGTGCTGAAGATGTTTGCCAAGAAGTTTTTGTTCAGCTTTGGCAAAAAATAAGTAATTTTCGCGGCGAAAGTAAGTTTTCAACTTGGCTGCACAGTGTCGCAACCAATATTGTTTTAGGACATATTCGTAAAAATAAAACTTGGATACAACGAATTTTTAGTATTGAAGATCAACCGGTAAAAGACACTATGGTAGAAATGCCAGAATGTTCAAACTTAGATCAAAAAATTCAAACCTTGCCTGAAAGGGCACGCCTGGTGTTTGTTTTATTTGCCATCGAAGGCTATCGCCATGAAGAAATCGCTAATATGTTAGGTATGGCAGTAGGCACAAGTAAAGCTCAGTATCATAGAGCTAGAACTTTATTACGCGAGTCGTTAAGTGAGTAAAAAATGAAAGAAACGATGAATGCTGATAAGAATGCTGAAATGAGTTTACAAGCGGCAATTGCACAGCTTCCCAAAGAAATAGTGCCAGAGCGAGATTTATGGTCGGGTATAGACAAAGCCATTAATCAAAGTGCTACATTGGCAGACAATAATGACAAGAAAAAAGCCTTTACACCTGTTGCATGGGCAGCTTCAATAGTTGCTGCAGTATTATTAACTTGGGTAACTCTAGGGCCTGAACAGCTTACTAGCAAACCTCAGATAAACTTAGTAGCAGCAATGCAGCAAGACTTTGAACAACAAAAACAAACAATGTTAGTGAATTTTGGCGCGCCAGACATTAAGCAATTACCAGTAGCAATGCAAACTGAATTAGTTAAGCTAAGTTCTGCACAAAACACGATTAGCAAGGCCTTAGCGGATGATCCTAATAATAGTGATTTATTAAATTTATTACGTTGGACGCAGCAGCAAGAGTTAGACTTGCTTAATCAATTATATAGCCCTCAGTGGCAAACAATTTAATCGTGATGATAGTCGAGATAAGAGGTTAACATGAGAAGCTTACGTAATTATTTATCCCTGTTGCTGTTAATAGCTGCCTTGCCAAGTAAGGCCGGTGAGCGAGTCGACGAGTCAATGCTATTGGGGAATATTACCAATGTAACTATTGAAAATTTACGCGGTGAAGTAAGTGTTATAGGGAACAGCGGTGATACGGTAACCGTATCGGGCGAGTTAGACGATAAAGCACAAGGGTTAACGTTTGAACGTTCAGGATCACGAATTATTATTAAAGTTGAAGTACCCAACAATAGTCATAATAGTTGGGGCGAAGACGGCTCAGATTTGACTATTGTAATGCCTAAACATGTGCGGGTTAGTTTTAAAGGAGTATCTTCAAATATCAATATTAGCAACTTTACGCATGGCAGTGAAATTCAAACAGTTAGCGGTGATATTAACGCTAAAAACCTTATGCAACAGGTAGAGCTTGCAACGGTTAGCGGTAATATTGAAAGTAATAATCTCTCAGGGAAATTGCGTTTGTCAGCAGTGAGTGGCGATATTGATGACCGAAACTCTTCAGGCAGAGCATTGTTTAAAACCGTCAGCGGTAATTTAAACGCTAACTCTAGTGCGAATGAGATATCAGCTAATACCGTATCGGGTGACATAGAATTAAAACTTGCAAAAGTTGATGAGTTAATTGTTTCAACGGTGAGTGGAGAATTTTTCAGTCAGTTATCATTAAATGACAATGGCTTGGTGAAAATGTCGAGTGTCAGTGGAGATTTAACTCTCGACTTTAAAAATGAAGTGCAAGCCAGTTTTAATTTAAAAACCAATGCTGGAGGCAATATTGTCAATGAACTAACCTCAGCAAAAGCGAAGCGCGCAAAGTATGGCCCAAGTGCTAAGTTATCTTTTGAAACGGGCAACGCCAGTGGTTCAGTTCGAGCAAGCACCGTCAGTGGGCGTATAGAAGTAAAATAACCATAGTAGCGCCTCTTTTATAGAGGCGTTAACCTTTGCGAGCGCATATTAATGCTGCGAACATATCGTGATCAACCCCGCGATTTTATTGTTAAATACCTAGCTAACCTGAACGCTGAATAATGAGTGCTTGATACTCAAGTGATTCAAAAACTTAGGTAGTAAAGTAAATGCTATAGTAAGGTGAATATTTCGAATAGACACCGCCAATGTTTCATTTTATGCCATTTCCAAGGCAAAATGTTTATGACTAGCGAGCTATTTATCGACGTTTTAACGCAGATAATGGGGTAAAAGGGAGCATTGAGTAAGTGCTGCTTATCCAGAATTAAGATTATCTATAAGCTTATCGAAATCACCTTTATTTAAAATGTGTTCAGTGAAATATATTGAAATAAATCTTTTCGTTTTTCATTTTGCTTAAGGTGAATTTCTGCTACATTAGCTCTCTTTATTTTCGAATAATTTTATAACGTTATTGAGGCATAATTTTTCTCAATAACAAAGATTATCGCCAAGCATTTAGGGTGTGATATGGCCGATCGCAAGCCAGCCAAGTTCAGTAAAAACAACCAATTTCCTCGTGACAAACAAATTGATGAGTTAAAAGTTCCGCCGCATTCATTAGAGGCAGAGCAATCGGTGCTGGGTGGTTTATTATTAGATAATGAAACTTGGGACCGAGTCAGTGAACGTGTAGTAGCACAAGACTTTTACAGTCGCTCTCATCGAATTACTTTTGAAACAGTTGGTCGCTTAATTGAACTAGGCAATCCGGTTGATTTGATCACCTTATCTGAAGCACTAGATAACGATCAAATGCTTGATGATGCGGGTGGTTTTGTCTATCTCGCTGAAATGATGAAAAACACGCCAAGTGCTGCCAATATTACTGCTTATGCTGATATTGTAAGAGAGCGCGCGGTTACCCGTGAAATGATCAGCGTAGCGAATGAAGTTGCTGAAGCCGGTTATGATACTCAAGGCCGTACCAGTGCTGATTTACTCGATTTTGCTGAAACCAAAATTTTCGCGATTGCAGAACAACGAGCAAATAAGTCTGAAGGCCCTGAAAACATCAGCTCAGTATTAGAAAAAACCGTTGATCGTATTGAAAAACTTTGTGCATCTCCAACTAACGGTGTTACCGGTGTTTCAAGTGGCTTTACTGATCTTGATAAAATGACGGCTGGCTTTCAAAAATCAGATTTAATTATTGTTGCTGGTCGTCCATCAATGGGTAAAACGACCTTCGCGATGAACTTGGCAGAAAATGCCGCCATGACAGAAGATAAACCTGCACTAATTTTCAGTTTAGAGATGCCTTCTGAACAGCTGATGATGAGAATGCTGGCCTCGCTTGGCCGCATAGATCAAACTAAAATTCGTACCGGCCAATTGGAAGATGAAGACTGGGCGCGCTTATCGTCAACCATGGGGTTATTAATCGAAAAAGGCAAAATGTATATCGATGATGCTGCAGGTTTAACGCCAACCGATGTGCGTTCAAGAGCAAGACGAATTGCGCGTGATCATGGTGGCATTAGCTTAATTATGATCGATTACCTTCAATTGATGCGTGCACCACAGTTTTCCGATAACCGAACCTTAGAAATCGCTGAAATATCTCGCTCATTAAAAGCTTTAGCCAAAGAATTACAAGTGCCTGTTGTTGCGCTTTCGCAGCTTAACCGTGGCTTGGAGCAACGAGCAGATAAACGCCCAATTAACTCCGATTTACGTGAGTCAGGCTCGATTGAGCAAGATGCGGATTTAATCATGTTTATTTATCGTGACGAGGTATATCACGATGATTCTGAATACAAAGGTATGGCTGAAATTATTATCGGTAAACAACGTAACGGCCCAATTGGTCGTGTGCCGTTAACCTTCCAAGGGCAATTTTCTCGTTTTGATAATTACGCCGGCCCGCATGTTTTGGATGAAGACTAAACAATTATGGCGTTACACACAGCAACCGCGGTTATTGATTTACATGCTTTAAGTAATAATTATCAGTTAATTAAATCGCTTTCGCCTGATGCTAAAATTTTAGCGGTACTTAAAGCAAATGGTTATGGTCATGGTTTAGAGCGTATTGCTAATGCGCTTCCTGATGCTGATGCTTTTGGTGTGGCGCGTATTGATGAAGCGCTTGCCCTCAGAGCGGCAGGCATAGAAAAACCGATAGTATTACTTGAAGGTTTTTTTGCTAAAGAAGATATAGAAACTTTATCTGCTAACAATTTACAAACGATAGTACATAACGAGCAACAGCTTTCTGCTATTGTTAACGCTAATGTAGATTCGCCATTAAAGGTTTGGTTGAAAATAGATACTGGCATGCACCGATTAGGTATTAACCCTGAGCAATTAGCAAGGTTTTATCAAGCGTTAATACAATCGAAAAATGTGCAGCAGCCAATAATATTAATGAGTCATTTAGGTTGCGCAGATGATAAAAACAATCCAAAAACTTCTCAACAAATAAGCTTATTTAACGAGTTAACCTCAGCATTACCTTCAGAAAAAAGTATGGCTAACTCTGCTGGTGTTTTACAGTGGCCAGAAAGTCACTATCAATGGATCAGACCCGGCTTATTAATGTATGGCGTTTCACCACTAACTGCTGGTAATAACATTAAAGGTATTGAACCTGTCATGACTTTACAGTCTAGTTTAATATCGGTACGCGAAATAGCGGCAGGAGAATCTGTAGGGTATAGCGGCACTTGGACGAGTGAGAAAAATACTAGGATAGGTGTTGTTGCCATAGGGTATGGAGATGGTTATCCTCGCCATGCAGCTAATGGTACTCCCGTACTTATAAATGGCCGTCGTGTGCCGTTAATAGGCCGTGTTTCTATGGATATGATCTCGGTAGATTTAGGGCAAAACAGTCTAGATCAAGTAGGTGATATTGCCACTCTATGGGGTAAAGGTTTACCTGTTGAAGAAGTTGCTGTCTTTGCAACAACCATTCCATACGAGCTTTTGTGTAATATTACGCGTCGGGTACATGTTCAATTAGCAGAGTAATTATTGTTAATTAAATTCAAGCCATTGTTCAGTCTTAAGTTTCCTCAATGCAATGGCTTATTTTTAGTTTTCATTTAATTTGATTTTTTATGAATCTTTAAGTTGTTCAGCTAAAACTTGTATGAAAGTTTCAACAGGTTGTGCACCTGCTAGCGCACTTTTACCATTAAAAACAACGGTAGGTACCGAGGAAACACCAAGCTTTTGCCAATAAGACTCTTGCTCTACTAACGTTTCTATTGCCTGATTACTTTGCAACTTAGCCATTGCTTCTTCAACATTAAGTCCAACAGCAGCTAGTTCTTGCGCTAAAACTTCCCGATCAGAAACATCTTTTTTCTCGGTAAAAAATGCTGAGAATAAGCGTAATTTTAACGCGGTTTGCTTGCCTCGTGATTTTGCGTATTCCAATAAAATATGTGCGTCACGCGTATTAACTATTTTCATTCCTTCAAAGAAGTTAAAGTCAAAATCAACAGTTTTACCATGCGCGGTCATTTCTGTTCTAAATTTTGCACTACTTTCGGGGGTAGAGCCGTATTTACGTGCTGAATGTGCACTTAATTCTTCGCCTTCTAAAGGCATATTAGGATTTAGCTCAAAGGGTTGCCATTCTATCTCTACTTTGTTTTCAAGTGCTAATTCAGTTATAGCTTTTTTTAAGTTACCGTAACCGATAATGCACCACGGACATACCACATCTGAAATGATATCTATTTTGATTTTGTTACTCATTTTATTTCTCTTCAAAACGTTGTCGATATTAAAAACCAGCAATAATTAAGTGCTAAGTCATTGCCTACTTTCTTCATGTAATTAACTAACCCGATAGTGGAAATACTAGATATTTAGATTTAACGTTAAGTAGTGAAGCTAAAAAAGCCAATGCCTAATATTAAGCATTGGCGTGTTAGCTTATTTAACATTATTTAGCTTTTTTTTCCCAAGCAAATTTATTAAAAGGTGCGTCTACTTCAGTTGAAGCAATGTGATTAGTATAGTTGCTGATTACTTTTTGAGATAAGCCTAAAAGAATTTCTAAAACTTGTTGCTCGGCGTAACCTGCGGCATAAAAGTTTGCTAATTCTTCAGCTGATATATGGCCACGATTACGAACAAGAATTAATGTTGTATCAAGTAAAGCTTGTAATTTTGCTGTTGGCATAGGCTTTTCATCGCGTAATGCTTCAATTAAATCAGCATCTACTTTCATAGAGTGTGCAATGGCAGTATGGGCAGGTACACAATAGTTACAGCCATGCTCAACATTAATGCCTTGCCATACTACGGTTAATTCTTCTGCGTTGAATGATGTATTAAGGAAAAGTTCATGCAAAATTTGATAAGCATCTAATACATTTGGCGCGCTAGCTAACACGCCATGTAAATTAGGTAACATGCCATATGCGCTAACAGATTTTTCTAAAAGTGCTTTACTTGCTTCAGGTGCTGATTCAATTGTGTGTGTAGTTAATGTAGTCATATCAAAGTGCCTTAATAAATTATGTTAAAAAGTTTCTATCTCAAAATTTTTTATACCATTTGGTAATTAATCGGTATTGTACCGATCGGTATTTATAAGTCAACAGCTATTCGAACAATAATTTTTTATCAGTATTAACTGTGTTTTATTCACAGGTGTTGAATGCGTAAAACAACGTTTCAAATATTGTTGTTATTTATTTAAATTATGAAGAATTAAGCGTTAATACATTAGCTTGGTAAATAGCGTTGAGCTTGTACTCGCTAGGTTCGAAGTAAAAAGTAAGTGAAAAAAGTGAAAAGAGGTAAATAAAATTAATATATTAACTGTAAGTTAAGTTTGAGGGGGCAGCTTACAGTTAATTATAGAGTGGGGACAGCGTTGTGAAAATATAAAATAATAAACACTACTGAATTGTATTAGTTGTAATGATTCCGACTTTTGTTTGTTCATTGTTACCAGCGAATACACCAGCCAAAATAGTATCAATAACAAATGCTAATTCGGTTGATGACACTTTAGAGCGGGCCATTGCAGCACAACCTTTTAAAGCAGTATATAAGCTTAATGAGTTTCCTTGTGCATGATGATGTAAGCCCAATGATATTGCTTCTTTATCGGTAGTAAATAAGTCTACAAATAACGTTTTTGGCAAAGCTTCTATATCGATAAGTAACTTTGATGCTTCTTCCGGTATATCTCCACCGGCAATTTCAGATTGGCATAATACAAGGTAGCAACCTTTAGGCTGCTCTGTACTACATTGCATACCAACGATCGACATCATATAGTTTTTTAGGCGAGTTTTTAACGGCGTATCAGGAGTAAATAAAGCATCTAGATGCACCTTCATTTTATTTTCAATGTAATATCGAGTGGCCTTAATAAATAAAGCTTCTTTATTACCGAACGTGCTATACATGCTAGGTTTATTAATGTTCATGCTTTTTGTTAAGTCTGCTAAAGAAGCGCCAACAAAGCCTTTAGCCCAAAAAACTTCCATTGCGGCATGCAATGCTGTTTGTTCATCAAATTTTCGTTTGCGTCCGCTAACCACAATAATCACCATTTATTTTACTGAATATTAATATTGTACCTAATGGTATGATTAACTTCAATCTACAAGAAAATTTAACAAGTTATCTTGTGAAAGACAATTTATTACCACAGCATATGCAAAGTAAATGAGCTATTTAATATGGCTTATTCACCGTTTATAGTAATTACTATGGTTCTTGAACCACCATAATCTCTATGTTCGCCAAGATAAATGCCTTGCCAAATACCTAAATTAATTTTGCCATTTTTTAATGGAATCGTAACGCTAGTTCCTAGCGTACTCGCTTTAATATGAGCAGGCATATCGTCTGGCCCTTCATATGTATGACGATAATAAGGTGCATTTTCAGGGACAAACTGGTTAAAGTGGCGCTCCATATCATCTCGAACTGTTGGATCTGCATTTTCATTAATCGTAAGCGATGCAGATGAATGCTTAATGAAAACATGTAACAAGCCACACCGAACACGTGGAAAATTAATAATCGCTTGTTCAATTTCTTCAGTGATTAAATGAAAGCCTCGAGAGTAAGGCTTGAGTTCTATCTCTACTTGTTGCCACATAATTTTAGTTACTCTTATATTATAAATATAATTGCAGTGTTTTTAAGAAGGCACACCACTATGTAATTTAGGAATAAAGTCTAGTTAAGGTTGGTGAATATGTTGAGTATGCGCCCATGAAAATGTTGAAGCAATTAACGCACTAATCAGTATTGTTTTGTGCATAAAAAAGCCCCGTATTAACGAGGCTAACTTTCAATATTGAACTGAATTATTTATCAAAACTAAATTCAATATACGCATTACCAAATTCTGACGTAAGTGCAATAATAACAATGGGACCGTCAGCCATATGATGAATTGAATGGGCAGGGCCTGAAACTACCATAGGTGTTGCCATATCAAACTCTATGCCTTTTTCACTCAACATACGTTTCGCACCGCCGGTGACCATATTGGTAATTTCACCAACGAGATCCGTAATTTCTTCATTGATTTCATCTGGTCCTTCGCCAACCATTTTTTTCATTGTGGCGAGTGCTAACTTACCTTCAAAGGTTATAGATAATGAACCTTTGGTTTGTTCACTAACCATACCAATTAATCCTGAAACATCGCCTTTAGCAATTTCATTTTTTTTCAAACGAGGTTTTTCAGGTGTAAGTTCCATTTGTGCCATGGTAGACATTACGTTAAGCATCGAAGAAAGAAAGGGGTTAATAAACTCTACATTCATGAATTTTTCCAAAGGCTCAGTTTAATAAAATGACGTTATTTTGCTTATTGTAGAGCAAAATTAATATCGAGCAGCATTAATTATTATTTTGTATTTCATTAATAATAACTGATCTATTGAAAGTTAGGCTACCTTTTATCTGTTTATCGTTAAAATTAACCGTAATCATCTGTTTTGGATAATGTTCCGTTAATACACTATTGATTATGTTATGACCTGTTAAAGTATGAGGAATCTAAGCTTCTGATTAATAAATTATTCATTATAAGGATAAGTAACGAAGGAATGTATCTGTTTGGTTTCAGCTATAGCCTTGTCAAAATTATTTACGATAAGATGAACTCTCGAATGAATGGTTTTAGTTAAGAAAAAGAAATACTCTCGTTAAACAACATCGTATGAATAACATCATTTGCACAAATTTAAATGGGCCGGCTGTATTTATCTAATAGTTGAAATTAATGTTTACGAGGTACACAGGTTAGAAAGGGGAGAACCAATAGCGCTGAAAAAGTAGAGTTTAAAGTAAATAGCATTACTCATTTTATATTTTACAGTAACAGCCTTTCGCCTCTTTAATAATAAGGTCAGCTGAATACCCTTTAATAAAATTAGATAACATGGTTTGTGCAAACCCAGAGGTTTGTGAGCAAGCTAGCCCTTCACCATAAGGACCATAATACACCACTTCTCCAAGACTGTTTAGAATGGCGACCGAGGGGGTTGCAGGTAAAATTGTATGGTCTTCAAGACTAATATGTTTAACGTTGAAGTTATTTGCTGAAGCGATATCGTTGATATCTTTAATATGTGCCTCACTATATTGTTGGCACTGACAATTAGCTTGATTAAAATGCAAAATCGAACTGCGACTGCTTGGTTCAATATATTGTGTTAGTGAATCTGACAATTTTTGAGGATCGAGGTAAGTTATTTTCGTGCCATCATTAAAATTAACCAGCTTGTTATCAATAAAATAAGCAAAAGCTACAAGGGTTAGCACTATCCAAATAACAAATACCGCTATTTGGATAGGCGTAATACTTTTATTTAAAGCGGGCAATATTACCTTCCATATCAATTGCGCTGTTTGATAATTTTAGTGACTCTTGATCTAATATTTTTATTTTTTCAATATCCGTTTGAACTGTGCTTTTTAGTATTTCTACACTTTTTGCAATTGCGCTTGTTGTGTTTGCCTGTTGTTCTACCGCGGCAGCAACATTGATTGAAACATTGCTTGCTAGCGCAACTAAATCAGACGCTTTAACTATTTTACCTTCAGCGTTACTAGCGCTATCGATAACAGATTGCACTATTTTTAAGCTACTTCCCATAGAGTCAGTGGTAGATTTTGAGTATGTTTGAAGAATATCTAAAGTTGCGCCAATTTTATCGGTACTTTCTTTTGTTCTGTTTGCCAGTGCTCTAACTTCGTCAGCTACTACAGCAAAGCCTCGGCCCTGTTCACCAGCTCTGGCTGCTTCAATAGCGGCGTTTAATGCTAATAAATTCGTTTGATCAGCAATGCTGGTAATTTCAGATAATACATTTGAAATTGCTTCAGTAGAGTTCGCTAATTCTGTTACTTGTTCGCTCGTTTTTTCAAGCGCGATAGTTAAGTGTTTATTGTGATTGTTAATTTCAACGATATCTTCGTTTGTTGCTTGAGTGTAATTATTAGCCTCTTGCATTTGATTACTTAGCAAGTGTGTTTCTTCAGAAATCGAGGTAACTGTGTAAGATAGTTCTTCTGCAGATGTGGCAATAGCCTCTGTTTCAAGTTGCCTCTGTTGTGACAAACCCTCCAACTCTTCTTTTGTTTGAATGAGTTTTTGTGAATTACTGTTTAGTTCAACAATTTGCACTTTTACACTGCCAATAACACGCGATAATAGCGCAAGTAAATCGTTAAATGAAAGCAAAGTGCTGTCTTCTCTTGCATCAGTTTTAATATTTAAATCAATAGCATGAGTGTCTCGAGTTAATTGTTTAGTAACAAGTGCTAACTCTTGACCTATTCTATTTACTTTCGCCATCATATTTGCAATGTAGCCGGCTATAAGTGCTTCTGTTGCTGCATAAACAGCATGAATAATAACCGTTGTTGAGGCCAATCTATCTTGAGTGAAAACAAATACACCAAGATTATTCGTTTGCAGGATATAAAAAGAAATGTGATGTATACATACAACAAGTAGAGCAGTTATAAACACTCGCCAATCTTGATAAATAATTAAAAAGGCCATTAAAATGAACACTTCAAAGTGCGTTTCGATTAACCCGTTTGTTTGATGAATATGCAAAGCTGAAAAAATCATTAAAGCTATAGCAGAAACATGACGGGTAATAGCTAAATTTGGGGCCGTTTTGTTGAAAAAAATTGGCACAATTAAAGCGGGTAATCCGATGATAAAAGTAGGTAAATAAGAATCGTAGAAGAAGGAGAGAAATAAACTCTCAATAAACAAAGCACTGAGTAAATAGATAAATATTTTATTAGTTTTATTCATTTTGACCTTAAAAGTATAGGGTTGTATGTATATTAATGAACCTAACTTTATTGTCAGGAATTGTTGAATATTTGGCGTATAACAGCGTTAGCGGCCACGTTTATAACGAACTTAAAAGACTGAGAATAATAAATCACTTCAATAACGATGACAATTTAAATTGTTATCGACAATAGCTTCACTGCATTATAGAGTAACAAGCCACTAAGTCTTAACGATTTTTCGGTATTTTAATAATAAAAACTAGACCGTGTTTATTGCTCAATGTTTAATGCTAAAAACTACCTTGGTAGTTATATTTTTAAAAAAGGATTTTTATGTTTTCAAGCTTTCTCAAATCTGTTCTGGTTTTTAATCGCTCACAAAACCAAGCACCTAATTTTATTTTGGTTTATGCATTAATTGCACTGGCCTGGCATAATCAATTTTTTATTACGCTTGTAGTTTTTAGCGGTAGCTTTAGTGAAAAGTTAACGGAAGCTTTAACTGAGCACTCATTTCAATACGGCTCAGTGCTATGCCTCACGATTTTGTTTTTTATTTTAAGGTTAGCATTTTTATATTTAGTGAATAAAACCGATAACTTTATTGAAGCTGATGAACCCATTGAAGCCAAAATAGGCAGTGATCAAGTATTTACAGAGAATAAAGATGTGGTGCGTTTATTGGCATTGCTTGAAGATACTAAAGCTGAATTAGCGAAAGTAAAAGCACGTGAAACGGCTGCTCAAGCAGATAAAAATGCAACAATAAACAAAATGTTGGCAGTACAAGCTGAATTAGAAATAGCGCTGGCCGATATTGCCATTTTGAGTCAATCTAACGAAGAGTTAAGAGCAAAGCTTACAGAACATGCATAAGCTAGTAACAAGATAAAATCGCCAAGATAAACGGAGAATTTTTTCTTTTGTTTAGCATCCCCAAAGCCTTTATAATTAGCAAATATTCTCGTTGTACTAATTTACAGCTATATTCGCATTAAACTTAAAGGTTTTTTATCACTTTATGATTTCTCACAAACTTTCCATTGCACCTATGCTCGACTGGACAGATCGTCATTGTCGTTATTTTTATCGCGTAATGTCGAAACAAACCGTGTTGTATACTGAAATGGTAACAACAGGTGCAATATTGCATGGTAAAGGTAATTATTTAGCTTATAACGAAGCAGAGCATCCTTTGGTATTGCAGCTTGGTGGTAGTGATGTTGCTGCGATGACAGAATGTGCAAAAATTGCTGAACAGCAGGGCTATGATGAAATCAACATTAATGTTGGTTGTCCGTCAGATCGTGTGCAAAATGGTAAGTTTGGCGCTTGTTTAATGGCTGAACCGCAACTTGTGGCTGATTGTGTTGCCAGCATGCAAAATGCAACGAACATTCCTACAACTGTAAAATCTCGTATTGGTATTGACGATCTTGACAGTTACGAATTTCTGCATCAGTTTTTAACAACCGTTAGCGCAGCAGGGTGTCAGCATTTTATTATTCATGCGCGTAAAGCTTGGTTAAGTGGTTTAAGCCCTAAACAAAACAGAGATATTCCGCCCTTAGATTACCAACGTGTTCATCAAATTAAACAAGATTTTCCTAACATTGAAATTTCTATTAATGGCGGTATTACAACTTTTGCACAAGCAAATGATCATATGCAACATTTAGATGGGGTAATGATTGGTCGTGAGGTTTATCAAAACCCTTATATGCTAACCCAAGCCGACAATGAAATTTGGCAGGCAAATACTGAGATAAAATCGCGCCAAGTTGTTCTAAACGAAATGATTGAATATGTTGACCGCCATGTTGCTAGCGGTGGCAGAGCGTGGCATGTTGCCAGACATATGCTTGGTTTATGTAATGGTTTGGCAGGTGCGAAGCAATTTCGACGTTATTTAAGTGAAAATGCCAATGGTGAAAATGTTGGTGGTGAGGTATTGCAGCAAGCATTCGAGAAAGTATTGCAGCTTAACCCAAATTTAGACCAAATTTAGTTGTTTCTGACGAATAATTAACTAACCTGAACTCTGGATAATGAGTGCTTGAAACTCAAGTGAACCAAAAGCTTAGGTAATAAAGTAAATGCTATAGCCAGGTGAACATCACGAATAGATATTATCAATGCTTCATTTTATGCCATTTCCAAGGCAAAACGTTTATGAATAGCGGGCTATTTATCGACGTTTTAACGCAGAAAATGGCTTAAAAGGGAGCATTGAGCAAGTGCTGCTTATCCAGAGTTCAGGTTAACTACCAACGTATAAGAGCTGCTAGCTCTGCAAGTTTTAAAACTCCATTATCGACAAACGGTTATTCGGTAATGGAGGAGAATGCTTTTTTCAATTTTACATTTTGACTTTATTCCTTCGCTTTATTCCTTCGCTTTATTCTCGGTTTCTATAATTTAGCATTACGCTTAAATATCGAAATTTTTACGGTATGAACGTCTTTTTTCTTTATAAGTTTTTTGGCACAAATCTCACTATAAATTAGTAAATTTAACCACTTCAGCGTTTTTTTAATATTTTTATACTTGTTGATTTATTTGCGACTAAAATAAATTAGTCTTTAAATCAAAAGCTTAATTGTTTTTTCAATCTTTGGCACAACCTTTGTAACAGTTTACGCTACTTAACTAATAGCACATCTAAAGTGCGGCGTTAAAAATAGCTTAAAAGGATTGATGCAATGCCAAGTTTAACCATTTTATTTACTCTATTTATGTTACCTAGTATTTGTTTGCTAGCCACTTCATTTATTGTTGCTCATTTAGAACAAGGAAAATAACCGTTATTGCTATTACATCTCAATAGCAGTAGCGGTTTTATTATTACGCTATTAATGTGAGCTATTCATGAAAGTTAAGCGTTAAATGTTCTTGTAATTTTATTTCTTGTTTACATTTCTATTTACCCCATAACACTTAATTCCCTGTTGTTAACTACTGTACTTTGCTACAGAACTCAGCTAATTTTGCATATATTTACCGAACATTTCCGTTAGGTTTAATTTATGATGAATTTTCAACAATTAATCTCCTGTGTAGATTTACACGCAATACTTGGTAGCAAAGACTTAGTGGTACTCGATGCCAGTATTCCCCCTATAGGTAATATGGCTGCACCACAATATAGCTGGCCAGATCATAGAATACCAAACGCTCGTTGCTTCGACTTAAATAAAGATTTTTCTGATCCTGATAGCAAACTGCCACACACTATGCCGAGCATTGAACATTTCGAACAAGCAGCCAAAGTGCTTGGCATTAGTCAGCAAAGTCAGATTGTGGTTTATGATGACTTAGGGGTGTTTTCTGCCGCACGAGCTTGGTATATGTTTAAAGCTATGGGACATAAAAAAGTTGCTGTTTTAGATGGTGGCTTGCCTATGTGGATAAAGCTGAAAAAGCCTATAGAGGAACCTATAACATCAAATATGACTAAAGATATTGCTGAAGGAGACTTTACTGCTAACCAACGGGATAGTTTCTTTTGTGATTGGCAATATGTTGAAACTCAAACACAATCTCAAGAGGAGCTTATACTTGATGCAAGGGGAAGCCGAAGATTTAAAGGCTTAGATGCAGAGCCTCGTGCAGGTGTTCGAAGTGAACATATGCCAAATGCGAAAAACTTACCTTACAGCGACCTATTAAAAGAAGGCTTGTTCAAGTCACCAGAAGAACTTAAAAAAATATTTACGCAAATTAATCGTGAAGATAAAGCTATGATCATGACGTGCGGTTCAGGTGTTACGGCCTGTATATTAGCCCTAGCTGCAGACATTACTGGGTCAAAAGCAGTGCGAGTATATGATGGCTCTTGGAGTGAGTGGGGAGCTTTACCAAATACAAAAGTTGATCGCGCCTCAAAGTAAATAATTAATATCTTCCAGCTTCTAGATGCTATAAGTAAAGCATAGCTAATACTTGTCGTTTTAATGATTAAAAATAGATCCGAAAACGGCTAAATAGAGCTTAGCCACTCATGCTAATTTCCCTCCCGAAAGTTAAAAAATATAATTGGTCATTTTCACTATTTAAGGTGCGTAAATTGACCAATTATTAGTCCGACATAATATGTCTTGTTTTTTTCATTCAAACACTGTTTTATTAAATCATTAATTAACAGTTGTTTACAGTTTATTCACTTCTTGGCACAGCACTTGTAATACCTATATCAGTTACCAACATGATGAGTTGAATAATCACATTTCATGTTACTTACACAAGGATATAAATAATGAAACTATTACAAACTAAACACATATTAAGCACCGTTTTATTATCTTGTACGTTGCTACTTACAGCTACTACTTCTGCACAAGAAGTGTCACTAGAAAAAAGCTTAGCAGCAACAGTACAAGCACAAGGACAAAAAGTGCTTCATGATTTATCTGCAGAGTTATCGCATTCAATCAAAGCTGAGCTAAATCGATTTTCAATGAAGTTCAGCACTGAAGAAACTCAAGAGTTAGCTGCTGTTATTGAGCCAAAAAAATCAAATTTATCAAAACCACAAACGACGAAGTATTAATAGGAGAAACACCATGGGCATGTTTTCAAGATTTACCGATATTATTAACGCTAACATCAATGCAATGTTAGATAAGGCTGAAGAGCCAGAAAAAATGATCAAGTTGATCATTAATGAAATGGAAGAAACACTGGTCGAAGTTCGTTCATCAGCGGCAAAATATATTGCTGAAAAGAAAACAATTATGCGCAATATTCGTGACATGGAAAATCGTGTTACTAATTGGCATACAAAAGCGGAACTGGCTTTAACCAAAGGCCGTGAAGATCTTGCTAAGTCAGCATTAGTAGAAAAGCAAACGTGCACACAAAAACTCGCTGAATTTAATGAAGAACTAGTTCAAATTGATGAGCATTTAATTGCGGTTCAACAAGATAGCCAACGTTTACAAGATAAGCTATCAGAGGCAAAACGTAAGCAAGAAGCATTTGCTCTTCGCCAACAATCTGCTGAAGTTCGTTTAAAAGTACGTGAAAAAGCAGTAATTCATAATATTGATGAAGCGATTAATAAATTTGAACGATATCAGCAAAAAATTGACCGTGTTGAAGCTGAGGTTGAGGCTTACGATATGACCTCATCAAATGATCTCGATAGTCAGTTTCGTGCTTTAGAAAGTGATGAAAATGTTGAGCAAGAGCTTGAGCAATTAAAGCAAAAAGTTGCTAATGGTTAATCCTATTAACGGGTGTTATATAAAGGCACCCGTGATGAGTTCTAATCTGAACACGATAAATTTTTAGCTAAATTATAAATGCTCACCCGCTGAGCTACAGGAATAAATTATGAGTTACCAACGAGAATATTCAGTGCATAAAACGTTAACTAAAGACCGAGTACATAAAAAGTTGTCAGGTGTTTGTGGCGGTATTGCAAGACATTACGAACTGCCGCGTCTGGCGGTAAGGCTTGGAGCTATATTTGCTTTATTAATGTTTCCGGTAGCCACTGGGGTTGCTTATATTGTTGCTTCATTATTAATACCTAATAAAGCTTAAAATTAATCTGATATACAAAGGAGCAAGTAATGTCATTTTTTAAATCACTATGTTTAGCTATTTTTGCGACCCTGTTTTTAACCTATGCTTTAGGTGTTAGCTTTATGGAGTTACTTAATGTAGATATTTACATGGATGCAGAAGTTATCGAGCCTTTAAAAGCGATAAGTTTTTCAGCTTTAGTGGTTGTCTTGCTTGTTTTAGTGGCTTTAGCGATAGCAATGAGTGTATTCGGAACCTTAATTTTTATTGCTATGTTGGTATTAGGTGGTGGCGCTATGCTATTGCTTGGCGTTTTTTGGCCAATATTTTTAATCGCTTTTGTTATTTGGTTACTTGCTCGAGATAAGCGCCCAGTGCAATGTTAAGTTCTAGATTATTAGACGTATTGTTAAGCACAGCGATAAATTTATAACTGTGCTAATAAAAAGAGAAGGTAAAAGTTATTGAAAAATCTGGTAAGTCCTGCGTAATCAACTATGGCAAACAAAGCAATAAATCCAGCAATATGCTCTTTTAAAACAATTAAGTTATCCATTTCCCTTCAGCTTAGTTACAATGGTAATTAAGAATCATAATATGAATAAAAAGGATGTATAGCAGCTTATGAGGAATGTATTCATACCTGTAATGTCACTGTTAGTTTTATTGAATATCTCGTTATTTAATAATGTGTCTGCCAGTGAAAATCATAATATTGTAGTAGAAGATGGTTATGCTAGAGAAAGTATTCCTGGTACGACTATCTCTTCAGCTTACATGACAATAAAAAACGCTTCAGCAACCGATATTCGTCTTGTTTCAGCAACAAGCACGGTGAGCGATCGTATTGAACTTCATCAACATACTATGGTTGATGGTTTAATGCGTATGCGTCAGCTCAATAATGTAGACATTTTAGCTAACGATAGTACTGTTTTTCAGCCGTCGGGTTTTCATTTAATGATTTTTAATTTGAAACAGCCATTAAAAGCCAAAGAAAACCTTATTATTACGCTACATTTTGACAATGAATCGAGCATAGACGTTAGCTATACAGTTAAAGGCCTTAAGCAGAAAAAACACCATCACCACTAGGAGTCGTTATGAAAGTTAATATTTCAACCAAAGCTGTTGTTTCAGCATTTTTAGCACTATTTTTTGTGCTGTACCTACTGGGTGTTTATTGGAGTTTTGAGCCAGAACAATTTGATATTCGTACTGAGGTGACTAAAGCGGCAACAGCCGAAGGCGTTAGTCCTGTAGTAGGCTATACTACAACTACAACGCTTATTTTAGTTACGGAAACCTTGTTAAACAAACCCGGTGGCTACTTATCTAACGATGCTTTACCGCCGTCAGTATTTTTAGATAATATTCCTGCGTGGGAGTTTGGTGCATTAGAGATGATCAGAGACATGGCCTTGGTGATGCGCCAAGAATTTAGTCGCTCACAGTCTCAATCAGCAGAAAATAAAAATTTAAAAGTGGCACAACCACAGCTTAATATTGATCATACAAGTTGGGCTATTCCAAGTGCTGAAGGTGAATATCAAAAAGCGATTAATGAGCTTTACGCATACCGAACTGCATTATCTCAAGTTAATAATCAGTCGGCGCAGTTTTATGCACGATCTGACAACCTTCGTGGTTGGATACAGGAGGCTACTAAACGTTTAGGGAGCTATTCTCAGCGCTTAAGTGCCAGTGTTGGGCGTGAACAAATTAATGTTGATTTAGCTGGTGATAGTGTTGCTAAACAGTCAACGTTGGGTTCAACAAGTATGCAACTTAATACAAGTTGGTGGGATATTGATAATGAATTTTACGAAGCCCGAGGAGCTACTTGGGCTTTATTACACTTTTTAAAAGCTATTGAAATAGATTTTAAAGATGTACTTGAACAGAAAAATGCGAAAGTTAGCGTACAGCAGATTATTCGTGAATTAGAAGCAAGCCAAGAACCCATGTGGAGCCCAATGGTACTAAATGGCGATGGTTTTGGCATGCTTGCTAATCATTCTTTAGTAATGGCAAATTACATATCACGTGCTAATGCTGCACTGATCGATTTAAACGACTTATTGAGTCAAGGGTAGTTAAACATGAAAAAAATAGCACTAGCAGTAACACTTGCAACAATTTTATCAACTAATGTTCAGGCTGATGCTTTGGGGATATATCTAGGCGGACAAATTTGGGATAATCAAGCCTCAGGTACACTCGGTGACGGCAGCTCTCTAGTTGATTTTAATCTAGAGGATCAGAAACAAAATAGTTTCTTTATTGCTTTTGAACACCCAATTCCGCTAATTCCAAATGTACGTATTGCCTCTACTTCATTAGAAACTGAAGGCAATACAACACTAACAACAGAATTCGAATTTGAAGGTGAAACATTTAGTGAAGATGCTAATGTTAATGCAGACTTCAACATAACTTATGTTGATTACACACTCTATTATGAGTTATTTGATAACGATTTACTTTCATTTGATTTAGGTTTAACTGGTCGCGATTTTGACGGCGATGTTACTGTTTCAGCGCAAGCAAGCCAAGGGTCTACATCTGGTCGTATTTCAGTAACTGAAATTGTACCTATGCTATATGCTCGTGCAAATGTTGGCTTACCTTTAACAGGCTTTAACTTGTATGCTCAAGGTAACTTTTTATCAATTGATGATCACACGTTATACGACTATGAAGTTGGCGTTAGTTATGAGCTTATTGATAACCTTGCTGTAGATGTAAATCTTAATGCAGGTTATCGAGCGGTTAAGTTAGAGTTAGACGACTTAAACGATCTATATACTAATATTGAATTTGATGGCGTATTTCTGGGCACAACAATTCATTTTTAAAACAATAAAATAGCGTAATACAAAAAGCAGAGCTGAGAGATCAGGTCTGCTTTTTTATTGTCTACATGTCAGTGTGTTTAGTCAATGGAATGTCTTTGAGAACAATTTATTCTGAGGTTAATCTTCAAAAAGTATTATAAATGTTCAATGGCGAAATCAGCATAGTTAACTTTGCATTAATAGCGTGTTTTATTCAGCGGTCACTTAAATTAAGTAAGCCCTATTAGGATTCCAGCCAATGGTACAGTTAACCCGCTTATGTTTTGCACTTCACAAAGTTAATTTCACACCATTTTGTTTACTTATTCGAGCGCTGCTAATGTTAATAATACTTGCTTGTATTTAACCTGAACTCTGGATAATGAGTGCTTGATACTCAAGTGTATCTAAAGCTTAGTAAAGTGGCGTAGATGATCATTACCCTTTTGAGACATAGAGTTTTTATTAATTCATCGCTAGAGCTGTGTGGCTAGTTTTACTAGCTAACTTAAGGTGTGAAAACCGTAATCACGGGCTATTGAGATAGAACACAATGCAATAATAGCCTAGGTACTTCGCAGCTTAATGCTGCACTGAATAAAAATGTATTCAGTAAAGGGGTGGCTTAAATGTATGACATTAAAGTATAGGTAATAAAAAAGCCATCAACATAGTGTTGATGGCTTTTGTTTTTATAAGCTTTCTA
Source organism: Colwellia sp. NW0002-52-1 (assembly GCF_057550865.1). NCBI lineage: Bacteria > Pseudomonadati > Pseudomonadota > Gammaproteobacteria > Alteromonadales > Colwelliaceae > Colwellia > Colwellia sp. NW0002-52-1. The sequence goes on from NZ_BAAJLU010000016.1 coordinate 55,742, forward strand.
AAAGAAAGCTTAAGTTGTTAAATTACGCTTTTTTACGACGTGTAAATAACAACGGTGTAAGTAATAACATTAACCAGCCGAATGAACCACTTGATTTCTTATTAACAATTGATACTGAAGCAGTAGTAGCATCTGTATTGCCATTACCATCATCAACTGTTAGTTGGAAAGCGATAGTTTCATCTCTATCTACAGTTGGAGCTGTAAAGCTAATTGAAGCAGCGTTAGCTGTAAAGCTTACAGGAGAACCAGATAATTGTACCCAAGTGTAAGAAAGGGTATCACCATTTGGATCAGATGAGCTTGAACCTGAAAGTTGAACACTTTCTTTTTCAACAACAGCTGTGCTACCAGTAATCATCGCTGTAGGTGCGCCTTCAACTTGAATCTCAACACTTGTATCATTAACAACTTCAGCAGTGTTTTCATCATCTGTGCTATGAGTTAACACAACTGTTGTTGGACCACCTTTGAAAGTATCGTTAATTTCTGTAGAGAAACTAAACGTTGTTGGATCAGATGCTACGTCTGTTAGTCTGTAACACATAACTAAACCAGATTCGATTGACTCAACTGTACCAATTGAACCTTCTGCACCGCCCCAAACTGACTCAGCGTAAATAGAAGTTAAACCATTTTCGCCCGTTGCATCTTCATAGCCAACTGTAGCACCAAGATCAGAGCCCCAATCGTGTGTTACGTCGCTATAGCCGAACATGAAATTACCTGTAGCTCTTTCAATTACAACTTCAAAGTCCATGCTATCAGTGATATCACCTGGTGCTATGCCATTAGATGCAGAGCCATTAACACCTAACCAATGCATCGCGTCATCAAACTCGATAATTGCCCAAGCAGAACTACTAGCTACAGATACGCCACTCTCAGCACCAATCACTATATGTCCGTCTCTCCACATTGGAGCTACTAGATCATTCGCTACTGTACTATCAGGTAATAATTGGTTTCTCCATGGTGCAGAACCTGCAGTACCACTAAAGTAAACAAAACCATCGTCAGTTACGGTGAATGAGTCAAATGACTTACCAAGGAAGTTAGTACTAATATTGTAAGTACCTTCAGTGTCGTTACCTTCGATAGTACCAATACCTACACCTAAATCAGCTAGGTTAATGTAACCATTACCTTGACCGAAGTTTGGCATGCCACAAGTAGCATCGTTAGCATTAGTTGTCATCGTATAAAATGGTGCTGAACCATGTAATGATTCTTGCACTACAGTCCAAGTAATTTCATTACCTGAAATGGTTGCATCGCCAGTAACAGACTCTTCGTCAAGCGTCATGCTTGATGGAACAGTAGCTTTAACAGTGTAAGTACGGTCACCAGGAGTAGTTTTTGCAAGTACAGAAACTTCATAATCAACACGATCTTGACGTTCCATATATGCATCAGCATTGCTAGAGATAGTTACATCATCGATAGCGCGAACTAGGTCTACAGAAACTAGGCCTAAGTTACCCGCATCTTCCATGCTTGTACCTAAGTCAAGAGCACCATAGTACACATCACCTTGTTGAGCATCTTCAAGAGACCACTTAACACGTAAGTCAAACTCAGTTAATGCAGGAATAGCAGAGTCAGCTTCAACAGTTAAGTTATCACCTGCTTCACCGTCTACAATAGCTGTTGCTAGAGTATAAGCATCTTGAGTGCCTTCTTCACTATCAGAAGCCGCCCAGTTTTGTACTGAAACCCAGTAGCTACCAGCTTCAGGTAGAACTAAATCAACTTTTTCAAGCGCTGTACCAGTAGCACTTATACCTAACTCTTCATCTTCTTGCGGAAGACCATCACCGTTAGTATCTAGACCTACGCGTAAATCTAAATCAGGAGATGCAGAAGCAAGAATTTCAGCAACGAAACGCTTAGCATCAGCCGGAACTGTATGAAGTGTAACGTTAATGCCGTCAGTTAAATCATCGTAAGCATCACTATTATCGCTATCAACTGCTAATGTAGCTTCAGTTTGAGTTGCTTTAGTTAAGCCATATGAACGACTAGTAAACTCTGTAATTTCAACTGCCATAACATCTTCAATTAAGAAGCTGTCTTGGTTACGGTTAGCATTAAAAAATAGTTCATCTGGAATATTACCATTTGAAGCTTGAACACTTACCGGGATTCTAGCTGTTGGGTGTGAGGCAGATGTCATAACAACTTGACCAAAAGACCAAACGTCACTTTCAGCACGAATCGCATCAACATTGATTGCTATTGTTTGGCTTTCACCTGCAGCTAGCGTAAATGTTGCTGGCGTTGCTGTAATAACTAAACCATCAGATATTGCAGTGCCTTCAACAGTCCAAGTACCAGCAGCTGTAGCAGTTACTGTACGAGTCCAATCACAAAGACCAACACAGTTAGCGTTTGATACTGAAGGAATGTTTAAGGTTTTAGGATCGCCACCTTCACTAGGGTTTGCAGCAGTATAGTTTGCTGCTGTTTCATTCATGATAAGACCAGTAGTGTGTGCTAAATTCACACGAATACTACCTGAACCCATATCAAATACGTCTGCAGGAGTTACACCATCTTCTTTACGAACATCAGTAACCGCTGTTAGCATTAATGCTGAACGAATGTTATCTGCTGTCCATGTTGGGTGTGCAGATTTTAATACGGCACCAGCACCAGCAACATGTGGAGCTGACATTGACGTACCTTGTAAGAAAGCGAAATCAGCAGGGGCTGTTCCTGTTTCATCATGGCCGTATTGTTCATCAGAGTATGCAGCATAAATTGAAACACCTGGTGCAGTAACAGAAGGTGTCATAATATCAGGAACTGTGTTGTTTGAACCACGTGAAGAGAAGTCAGCCATATCGTCAGCTTGACCAATTTTTAGTTCACCATCAGCAGCAGTAATTGTTGCTGTGTGTCCTTCACCTGTAGCTAACCAAGTACGTAAAGCATTACCATCTTCGGCGGTAATATGAATACCTGGCACAACGTAAACGTCGTTTGCAACTGTGTTAGAACCGCCGTCGATATTACCAAGTACAAAACCACCAGCGCCACCCGCTTCAGCGTTTATTGCTTTAGATACACGTGCGATAGCACCGCGATCACAAACAACGATCTCGCCGTCAAAAGTACCTTCAGGGAAAGGTTGTAAACATTGTGCAGGGTCGCCATCAGGATCGTTGCTGTTAGGGTAGTCACCAGCCCAAACGATACTAGCAGTAATGCCGCCAGATGCACTTTTACCTTCAATGGCTTCTAGCTCAGTGTCGCCACCAGTAAAACCACCAATTTCTTTTTCAAATGCAACTTCACGGCCATGAGTAGATGCACCTACAACAGTATACCAAGGAGCATTTTTTGAGGTTGTGTTAGCATCAGGACCATCGTTACCAGCAGATACTGATGAGAATATACCTGCTTCTTGAGCTGCTAAGAAACCTAGTTCTGTAGAACTTGCCCAAGGATTACCACCGCCACTAATAGAGTAGTTAATAATATCTACACCATCGCGAACAGCATCATCTAAAGCAGCAATAATTGCAGCGCCAGGACAACCTGAATATGTGTCACCTTGATCTCCAGGATTACAAATTTGGTAAGCAACGATGTTTGCATGTGGTGCAACACCCGAAATTTGACCAAATTCAAATCCCGTTGTATTAATACCATCGCCTTGAGCTTCACCAGTTTCTTGATCAACTAATGGTACATCATGCAAGATATTACCACCTGCAGTACTGGCAGTATGCGAACCGTGTCCGCCGTAATCTTCACCATTTTTAGCTGGTGGAGTAGCTCCAAATACATCAGCATCGTCATAATTATCTGTAACAGATGCGTATGAACGAACACCGATTAATTTATCGTTACACATTGATGCGAAATCACCAGCACAGTCACCAACGTAAACGCCAGCACCCCATGGGTTAGTATGATCATAACCATCATCACCAACATCAGCGAAAGATCTATGGTCAGAGTTAATACCACTATCGATTACACCGATAATAACGCCTTCACCCATGTTGATAGCGCTTTGTCCTTCGCCATCCCATACTACAGGAGCACCAACATGAATTGGGCCAGTATCTGTTTCCATGCGTTCCATTTGCTCACGTTCAACGTAAGCTACATCGGCAAGGTTTGATAAAGCTTCAGCTTCTTGTTGTGTTAGGCGAAGCGCCATACCGTTAAAAGCATTTTTATATTTATAAGTAACTTTCGGGCTGTTACCTAGTTTACTTGAAGCTTTATTTAAAAATGTTTGTTGTTTGCTTTCCAAGTAGTTGCTGTAAGCTACTGTATCTGCAGCTTCTAAATCTATACGCAACTCTTTTCGAATTTGTTGTGAAGACTTATTGCTACTTGCCAATGATGTGAATAATGATTTTTTGGCAATTTGCGGGTTAGTCGCTGCTAAACCTTCAATTGAACCGTCATAGGTTGCAATTGGTTGGTCTTTTAGGCGAACGATATAAGTATAAGTACCGTCTGCTAAATTCTTTTCAGCACGGAATTTCTTCGCTTGTTTTTTATTATATGTGCCACCTTTGTTAATAGAAATTGGTGCGACTGATTGTAATGATTCAGCCGAATATTGCGTAGGCATAGTACTAGCAGATGTCTGCATAGTGGCCATTGATAATAGCGCTGTTGAAACAGCAATTGTTACTTTGTTATTCACAAAGAACCTCCCTAAATGCACATTTGTTGTGCTTGTTTATACTTTTTAGTGAGCAAAGCCGTTATATCAACGGTTTGCCAATCATATATTACGAGATACGCAAGAATGCGACGATTAAACATACCACATGTAAAGATAATGTAAATAACTTGTCACCAAAGGTTTGCTTAAATAATTAATTCTCCGTTTAAATTGGAAAATAGTGTTTACAAAGTAGCCTCTTTAATTAATTAGGGTATGTAGAATTAAAGTATAGGAAGGTGAAATTTTCCAAGTTTATAGACAAATAATTCAATATTATTTGTCAAAATAGCAAGCGAGGTCATTTTGTTATTATTTAACCAGAACTCTGGATAAGCAGTACTTGCTCAATCCTCCCTTTTAAGCCATTACCTGCGTTAAAACGTCGATAAATAGCGCGCTATTCATAAACCTTTTGCTTTGGAAATGGCATAAAATGAAGCATTGATGGTGTAAATTAGTGATGTTCACCTTGCTATAGCCTTTACTTTACCACCTACCTAAGCTTTTGATTCACTTGTGTATCAAGCACTCATTATCCAGAGTTCAGGTTATTTAAACAGAAGTATTAAGCAACAAGGAGAAAAAATATTAGGATATTAGAGAGGGAAATGTTGAGATCTGTGAAACTACATTTATTTTTATAAAGTATCCGTAAACGCAACTTCATGTTAAATGCGTTAGCCAAAGGTTAATTCTTCAGCTAACGTACTAACAAGTAAATTAATTTAAGGCTAAATTAATGCGGTTTACCCTCTATGAATTGCGCTAATTCAGGACGTTCAAATTTATATGTTGTCATACAATAATCACAAGTCATTGATACCGCCCCTTGCTCTGCAATAATGCTTTCAATCTCGCTAGGCTCTATTTGAGAAATAGTACTTAAGCACTTATCTTCAGAACAACTGCATTTATAGCTGACAGCCTGTGGCTCAAAAATTCTCACTTCTTCTTGGTGATATAAACGATAAAGTAAATCTTCACTCGCTAGGGAGAATATTTCTTCTGGTTTAATGGTATTGGTTAATTGGCATAGGTGATCAAAATCTGCCTGTTGCTGTTCTTTATCACCGCTGTCAGGTAAAAGTTGAATCAAAGTCCCTGCTATTTGAGATGTTTGCTCGTCAGCAAACAACCAAATTTTTGTTGGTATCTGTTCAGACACTTCAAAGTAATGTGCTAAACAATCAGCTAACGTATCTTGTTCAAGTGCAACAACACCTTGATAAGGTTCGCCATCAGTTGGGCGAATAGTAATAATCATATTACCTTTGCCAATAAGGTCTTTTAAGGCGGTAGCATCGGTTTCGCTTGCCATACGGGCTATACCGCGCATTTCTTGAAGGTTATTACCATTTACGGCCAAGTAACCTATTGGGCCGTCACCTTGCAATTGTACAGCAATTTCACCTTCAAATTTTAATGTTGCTGTTAATAAACAAGTGGCGGCAACTAATTCGCCTAATAATTGTTTTACGCCTTGAGAATAATTGTGTGGAGCAACAATATCCTGATAAGTTTGACTTAAATTAACTAACTCGCCTCGCGCGTGTAGGTTGTCAAATAAATAGCGATTTAAAGTATCTTTTTGCATGGCCACTGTTTATATCCTTTCTTTTAAATGTCGAATTTGTCGACGTTGTTTCTTATCTGGCTTGGTGTCACTGGCTGGGCTAAGTAAAATACCTTGCTTTCGAGCCAAACTGTTTTTTTCACGAGTTTCAATGCTCTCGGTGGTTTCTTGATAAAGCGTTTGGGCAAAAGTAGCATCGCGACGTCTATCTGCTAAAGCGACAACAATGACATGCTTTTCTTCAAAACCTTGCCTAATAGTAATGCGATCACCTAAAACTACCGCTTTGCCTGATTTACTGCGTTGGCCGTTATAAAATACTTTACCACCGTCAATCATTTGCTTTGCAATGGCGCGCGTTTTATAAAAACGAGCAGCCCATAACCACTTATCTAAACGGGTTGATACATTGCCTTGCGCATCATTTTCGTGATTTTTAGTCATGACGTAAACTGGACTCTATGGCGGTATTTTAAATTTGCCGAAAGTTAACACAATGGTGGTGTTTTCGCTAGTTCGAATGCATTTCTTTACAATTTGTTAACTAATTATAGTTAAAAACGGATATGACGTCTTGTTGCTAAGCGATTGGTCAAGTATCATCAAAGCGAATCAAAATTTGCAGATAATAAAAAAACGATAAAAAATGACATTATTGAATAACCTATCAAGCGCGCCTGAACAGCTTTCCAAGCTTCCCCAGCAAAAAATTACTCAAGTAATTATTTTGCTATTGCTTTGTTACATCGCTTATTTATTTGCACAAATAACTTGGCTAGGTGTGTCTGAGTCTCCTCAAAATACTCATTTAACATTACAAGGCTCAGTGTCTGCCTCATCAACACCGCAAAAACAAATTGAAGTAAAAAGTATTCAGGCATTAAATCTTTTTGGTGCTTTTACCCAACAAAAAGAAGAGCGCGTTGAAGAGGTAATTGAAGATGCACCTGAAACACGTTTAAAATTAACGTTAACAGGAGTGGTTGCTAGCAGCGATAAAGCAACCGCCGCTGCAGTAATTGAAAGCTCAGGCAGACAAGAAACATACAGCATTGGTGAAAACATTACTGGCACACGTGCAACCTTAGAAAATGTTTTTAACGACCGAGTTATTATAAAACTTTCAGGTGGTTTTGAAACTTTAATGTTTGAAGGCTTAGTATTTGATAAAAATGTAAAGCCAGTTCAGCCAAACTATAAAAAACAGGCGGCACCTGGGCGCACTAAAAATTCATTAAAATTGTCATCAACTCAGGTTGTTGACCAACGTGATAATAAATCATTGACCAAAATTGCTAAGTCATTAACCAGCGACTTAGAGAATGATCCCGGTAAAATTACCGACTATTTAAAAATTTCACGTAAATTAAAAGATGGCAAAACTATAGGTTATCAATTAATGCCGGCAAAAGATCCAACTTTTTTTGAAAGTGCAGGTCTGAAGTCTGGAGATTTAGCAGTACAAATGAATGGTTTTGATTTGACCGAACCTCGAGAAGCAGCACAAGCACTAAAGTCTTTAAGAGAACAACGCGAAGTTTCACTATTACTAGATCGTAATGGTGACATGACAGAAATACTTTTCAGTATCGATAATTAGAATAAAAGGAATAATAAATGCGCAAATTATTAAGCGCACCTTGGTATAAGCGTAGCCTTACCGGGGTTGTTACCGCAGTTTTACTCAATAGTGTTTTGCTCTCTGCAAATGTACATGCCGCTGAATATTCTCCAAATTTCAAAGGCACAGAAATAGCTGAATTTATTAATATTGTTGGTAAAAATTTGAAAAAAACCATGATCGTTGATCCCAACGTACGTGGCAAAGTTAATGTGCGCAGTTACGACCTGTTGACTGAAAAGCAATACTATCAATTCTTTCTAAACGTATTAGAAGTTTATGGTTTTTCTGCAGTTGAAATGGACAACAATGTTGTCAAAATTATTCGTAATAAGGATGCTAAAACCTCATCTATACCAGTGGTAGGTAACGAAAACCCTGGTGTGGGTGATGAAATGGTTACTCGTGTTGTAGAAGTTAAAAACGTTACCGTGCGTGAATTAACCCCTTTACTTCGCCAGTTATCAGACCAAGCCGGTGGTGGTAACGTTGTTAACTATGATCCTGCCAACGTAATTATGCTTACGGGCACTGCAGCAGTAGTAAATCGTTTAGTACAAATTATTGAGCGTGTAGATAAAGCAGGCGACCAAGATGTACAAATTATTAATTTACAATATGCATCAGCTGGCGAAATGGTTCGCATAGTTGAAGCTATGAACAAATCTACTCAGGGTAAAAGCGCCGGAACACCGACCTTCTTAATTCCTACAATTGTCGCTGACGAACGTACTAACAGTGTTATTGTCAGTGGTGAAGTTAAAGCCCGCGAGCGTGTAGCAAGATTAGTTTCACGTTTAGATAGTGAGCTTGAATCAAACGGCAACACGCGGGTTTATCATTTAAAATACGCTAAATCTGAAGACATGGTGAAAGTACTTCAGGGCGTTAGTGAATCTATTGAAGCTGAAGCTGCTTCAGGTAGTACATCTTCGCGTAAAAATAAAACCCGTAATGTAAGTATTGATGCTCATGAAGATACCAATACACTAGTTATTACCGCTCAACCAGATATGTTGCGCTCGTTAGAAGCGGTTATTCGCCAATTAGACATTCGTCGTGCTCAAGTACTTATTGAAGCCATTATTGTTGAAGTGTTTGAAGGTGACGGGGTTAATCTTGGTGTGCAGTGGTATCACGAATCAGGTGCTATGTCGCAATTTACCAATGGTGTTACACCAATAAGCTCTATTGCAGCGGCAGCTGAAGCTGCTCAACCTACGCAGGGTACATTAGGTTCTACCGTTACCTCAGAAAGCGGTGCGGTTACAGTGAATCCTGATCAGCCTGATACCGAGGGTGACTACAGTTTAGCGGCTCAAGTGCTAGGATCAGTTAGTGGCACATTATTCGGTATTGTGAAAAACGATTGGGGCGCAATTATTCAAGCAGTAAGTTCAGACACTAATTCGAACTTACTTTCAACGCCAAGTATTACCACACTTGATAATGAAGAAGCTTACTTTATTGTTGGTCAAGAAGTGCCAATTATTACCGGCGCACAAACCGGCAGTAATAACAGTAACCCTTTCCAAACGGTTGAACGTCAAGAAATCGGTATTAAATTAAAAGTTACACCACAAATAAACGAAGGCAGTGGCGTGCAATTAACGATTGAGCAAGAAGTCTCATCTGTAAGTGGTGCAACGGGCGTTGATATTTCAATTAACAAACGTGAAATTAAAACCACGGTAATGGCTGATGACGGCGCAACGGTTATTTTAGGGGGATTAATTGATGAAGACGTGCAAGAAAGCGTACAAAAAGTCCCATTACTCGGCGATATTCCACTTCTTGGGCATTTATTTAAGTCAACCAGTAACACTAAGCGTAAACGTAATTTAATGGTGTTTTTACGTCCAACTATTGTACGTGATGGCAAGTTAATGAATGATCTGAGTAAAGAAAAATATAACTTTATTCGTGCACTAGAGCTTCAAAAGAAAGAAGATGGTCTTGAATTATTATCAGACGAAAAGCTACCAATTTTACCTGAGTGGAATGATCAACTGTCATTGCCGCCGTCGTTTGACGAATACATGAAAAAGCGTGATGAAGATAAAACATCGGGTGAAAAAGAATAGCCATGAGTAATATCGACCCACAAACACAAGCTTTCGTTGTTGCTAGCGAAGAAGTACAGCGTGAAACAGCGCTTGACGAATCTTCAGAATTAACAGCAAGCGATATCATAACTGATGAGGGTATTCGTTTTCGTTTACCCTTTGGTTTCGCCAAACGTAACAGTGTATTAGTTACCAATGACGACGGTGAATTACGCCTAGTTTGTACCGAGCTGCTAAACGCCGATGTTTTACTTGAAGTTCGTCGAGTATTAAAGGCTCCGTTTACGCTTGATTATAAAAGTGCCGCTGAATTTGAACAATTATTAACAATTGCATATCAACGCGATTCTTCTGAAGCTCAGCAAATGATGGAAGATATAGGTAACGAAGTTGACCTATATTCACTTGCTGATGAAATGACAGAAACCGAAGACTTATTAGAAAACGAAGACGATGCGCCGATCATCAAGTTAATAAATGCCATGTTGAGTGAAGCAATTAAAGAGAATGCTTCTGATATTCACATTGAAACTTTTGAACAAGCACTGCAAATTCGTTTTCGTGTTGATGGTGTCTTGCGTGAAGTTTTAAAACCTAATCGTAAATTAGCCTCTTTACTGGTTTCACGTATCAAGGTTATGGCTAAACTTGATATCGCCGAAAAACGTATTCCTCAAGATGGTCGTATTTCATTAAGAATAGCGGGTCGTGCTGTTGACGTGCGGGTTTCAACTATGCCAACAGGGCATGGTGAACGCGTAGTGTTACGTTTACTTGATAAAAACTCGACTCGATTAGACTTACAAGATTTAGGTATGACCGATGGCAACCGTGCTCGTTTTTCTGAACTTATCGACAAACCTCACGGTATTATTTTAGTTACCGGTCCAACAGGCTCTGGTAAAAGTACCACGCTCTACGCTGGCTTAAGTCAAATAGACAGTAAAGAACGTAATATTTTAACCGTTGAAGACCCGATTGAATACGCGATTGAAGGTATAGGCCAAACGCAAGTAAACACTAAAGTTGATATGACCTTTGCCCGCGGCCTACGTGCCATACTTCGTCAAGATCCCGATGTAGTGATGGTGGGTGAAATTCGAGATTTAGAAACCGCACAAATTGGTGTACAAGCCAGTTTAACCGGGCATTTAGTTTTATCTACACTGCATACAAATACAGCCGCAGGCGCCATAACTCGTATGGAAGACATGGGCGTTGAACCTTTCTTACTTTCATCGAGTCTATTAGGTGTATTAGCACAACGATTAGTAAGAACATTATGTCCACATTGTCGTGAATGTTGCGCTACTTCTGCAGAAGAACGAAAATTATTACAACTACAACCTGATGATAACTCGCCTATCTATAAAGCGGTGGGTTGTGAAGAGTGTAACTTTAAAGGTTACCGAGGCCGAACCGGTATTCATGAATTAATCGTCGTTGACGAGCAAGTGCGCGAATTAATCCATAACGGTAAAGGCGAACAAGCAATTGAAAAATTCATTCGTACAACAACACCAAGTATTCGTCGAGACGGTTTTGATAAAGTCATGTTAGGCGAAACCACTATAGAAGAAGTATTACGGGTAACACGCGAAGACTAATAATCGAACTTTTGGTAACAATAGTCACCCAATGAAAACACACTTGGTAATGAACTGGATAAAGATAAACCTTAATTATGGCAGCATTTGATTATCAGGCAGTAGACGGCCGAGGAAAAAATAAAAAAGGGGTAATCGAAGGCGACACCCCTAGACATGTGCGTAATTTACTTCGCGAACAAGGCTTAATGCCTATTGAAGTAACGCCAAGTTTGCAAAAAAATAAGCAAAGCAATAAGAAGTCATTCTTTAGCGGCGGAACAAAAATATCGTCGGCTGAACTAGCGCTTATCACTAGGCAACTTTCAACCTTAGTTGAGTCGGGTTTACCGATAGAAGAGTCGTTAATGGCGGTTGGTGAGCAGTGCGATAAAAATAGCTTAAAAAGTATGGTAATGGCTGTTCGTACTAAAGTAACCGAAGGCTATGGTTTGGCTGAGAGCATGGCGGAATTTCCACAGGTGTTTAATCGCTTGTTCCGCGCTATGGTCGCAGCAGGCGAAAAGTCGGGTCACCTTGATAAAGTATTAGACCGTTTGGCCGATTACACCGAAAAGCGCCAACAATTACGCTCGCAATTAATTCAAGCCTTGGTTTACCCGGTAATTATGACCGTAGTCGCCACCGGTGTTATCGCGATATTACTAACGGCTGTGGTACCTAAAATTGTTGGTCAATTCGAACACATGGGCGCTAACTTGCCAGCAACCACTAAATTCTTAATTGCCAGTAGTGACTTCTTGCGTGATTATGGTTTGTTTATTGTCATTATTGTCGCCGCGTTAATGTTGTTGTGGTCACAATTGTTGAAAAAAGACAGCTTTAAGTTTGCTTATCACAAACGCTTTTTAACTATTCCAGGTATAGGTAAAGTCGCTAAAAGCGTTAATACCGCAAGATTTGCACGTACCTTGAGCATTTTAACCGCTAGTGCCGTTCCTCTATTAGAGAGTATGAAAATATCAGGTGAAGTACTCGACAACTTATACATTAAACAAAGCGTTAAGGAGTCAACCGACAAAGTTAGAGAAGGCACCAGCTTACGGGTGTCGTTAGAGCAAACTAAGCTGTTTCCGCCAATGATGTTACACATGATCGCCAGTGGCGAGAAAAGTGGCCAGCTAGAGCATATGCTAGGGCGCGCCGCCGATAACCAAGATCGTGAATTCGAGGCTGTAATGAATATTTCATTGAAAGCCTTTGAACCAGCATTAATGGTAGTAATGGCAGGTGTTGTATTATTTATCGTTATGGCTATTTTACAGCCAATTCTTCAGTTAAATACGTTAATAGGAAGTTAGAAATGAAAGCAGTAAAAAATGTTCGAGGTTTTACCTTATTAGAAGTGATGGTCGTTATCGTAATTTTAGGTATTTTAGCCAGTATGGTCGTGCCTAACCTTATGGGCAGCCAAGAGCGCGCGAATATGCAAAAGGCGGTTTCTGATATTAATGCTTTAGAAACGTCTTTAAGCATGTACAAAATGGACAACTATAAATACCCAAGCACAGAGCAGGGCTTAGAGGCACTTGTTACTCAAACTGATATCGAGCCTATGCCACGTCGTTTCCCTGAAGGTGGGTATGTTAAACGCTTACCGAACGACCCTTGGGGTAGCGAATACCAATTATTAAACCCAGGTGAGAACAGTGCAATGGATGTTTTCTCTATGGGACCTGACGGCGAACCAGGTACAGATGACGATATTGGTAACTGGAATTTAGGCGATTATCAGTAATCAATACATATTATTGATTAACTGATTATTAACTAGCTATGAAGCTTAACACGAGTCGCCGTTTAGCATTACAACATCGCCCACAGCAAGGTTTTACCTTAATCGAAGTGATGTTGGTCATTGTGCTTATTGGCGTTATGGTTTCTGCCATACAGTTTAGTTTTTCAGGTAACAAGCCTGAGCAGTTATTAGAACAAAACAGTGCTCGCTTTGCGGGCATTTTTGACGTTGCTGCAGAATACGGGTTACTCAATAATGTTGAGCTAGGTTTATTCATTGAAGAAAATAGCTATCAGTTTCTGGGCTACGACGGCACTAGTTGGGCCCCGATTGCTAATAATCCATTATTTGAAGTTTATACCTTACCTGAAGGCATTGAAATAAGCTTACAGCTTGATGACTTACCGATCGAGGAGACTTTATTGTTTGACTCGTCAGTTTTAATTAACGAAGACGAAGAAGACGACTTTACTGAAGAAGAAGAAAAGAAAAAAACAATTCCACAAGTCTATATGCTGTCTGGCGGAGATATTACGCCCTTCAGTTTAACCTTTTCATTGGCTGAATTCGCTTTTGACGGTGATGAAAACATCAGCTTTAAAGTGTCTGGCATTTATACCACACCACTTACGATAGAAGGGCCAATAGTTAATGCTCGCTAATTATTATCGCAAGTTAGAGAAAGGTTTTACCCTTATTGAGGTTATGCTAGCTATGGCGGTATTTTCAATTGCCGGGATAGCCATTTTAGGAACCGCAGATACTAACGCACGTAATTTAGGTTATTTAGAAAGTAAAATTCTTGCAAGTTGGGTAGCATCGAACCAGTTAGTAGAAATTACACTCGACGATACTTGGCCACCTAAGAATAATAAAAAAGGTAAGGTCGAGTTAGCCGGGCTAGAATGGTTTTGGCAACAGAAAGTGATTAAAACCACCGATAAAGACATGCGTGCGATTGTGCTAGAAGTGCGATTAGATGAAAAAGATCCCTCAGCATTAACCAGTTTAATGACCTATGTGTCGAAGCAAAACTAATGAATACTGCTGCTAAATATTATCAAAGGTTAAATCGTACTTCGAAGCCTATAACTAAACTAAGCCAGGGCTTTACTTTACTAGAGGTTTTAATCGCCATTGCCATTTTTTCGGTGATCAGTATGGCAAGCTTTAGCATTTTTGAAACGGTATTAAATAGTGACACAGTGACCAAAGAACGCACTGAGCGTATTAACGAATTACAACGCGGCTTTTTAATTATTGAACGTGATGTGTTGCAAATAGCAAGGCGTAGCGTGCGCTTTTATGGCGAAGCACCACAAAGCGGCTTTTTACACACAGATATTGAAAGTTATAGCGGTAGCGAGCAAGCCATTGCTTTTGTTCGCCATGGTTGGACTAATCCTGGTTTATTATTGCCACGAAGTGATATGCAATCAGTGGCTTATCAACTCAATGAAAATACCGTTGAACGAATGCACTTTAACTTTGTTGATGCCGTGTTAGGTGAAGAACCAAAAGTTAGACCATTAATCTCAAAAGTTGAAAGCTTAACTTTCGAGTTTTATGATGGTAAAAAATGGCAGAAAACACTGCAAGAAGGCACCTTGCCGCAAGCTATTGCGATTGAAATAGATACCACAGATTTCGGCATTATTCGTCGACAATTCCTCGTTGCAGGGGATGATTTGCAAAATAAGGACGATAGCCGTGAGTAAAGTGTTCGCTGTTAAGCAAACACCCAAAGGGGTGGCGTTAATTACGGTTATGCTTATTATTGCGTTAATTGCCATATTAGCAACGCAAATGACCGCAAGATTGCAATTACAAATGCAACGCACAACCAATATAGGCTCGAATCAGCAAGCTTATTGGTACGCTATGGGCGCTGAAGCATTTGCTAAAAGAATATTAATACAATCGTTTGAAGACGATGCCGAAGTTACACATTTGAGCCAACTATGGGCACAAGGTGAAAATACTTTCCCGGTTGATTTCGGCGAAATTACCGGTGAAATAACCGACTTAAATAGTTGCTTTAATTTAAATGCACTAAAGACTGATAGCGAAGAAGCTAGCAATAACAATAACAATAACAATAACAGTACAACAGTAAAAAAATCGCCGGTAAGAACTGCTTTTGAAGAGTTACTTATTGCAATTAATATCGAAGGTGTAGGAAGCTTTGAAGCTGAATACATGGCTGATGCTTTAACCGATTGGCTAGACGCTGATGGTAGTATTTCAAGTTCAGGCGGCGCAGAAGATAACGATTATGCGGCGAAAGAGTTCCCTTACTTGGCTGCTAATAATTATTTGGCTAGCATAGGAGAGTTAAGGGTTGTTGAACACTTTACTGTTGATGTTATTGAAAAGCTAAAAGATTACGCTTGTATATTGCCTGACACCAACTCGAATAAAATAAACATTAACACCATTGCACAAGATCAACCTGAAATACTTGTAGCCATGTTAGGGATAAGTCAAAATGAAGCATCACAAGCTTTATCTTCCCGTGGTGAAGAAGGCTTTAAAAACATTGATGAATTTTTTGCTTTAGCTGAATTAACCAAAGCCAAAATTTCGCCAGATAAAAAACAATTTTTTGCCGTTAAGAGCGAGTACTTTAAGCTCAAAACAACCGCAAGTTTTAATAACAGTTACTTTGCTTTGAACACCATTATGAAAGTAGACGATAAAAATAATATAAATGTGATCAGTCGCATCATAGGACGAGAGTAATGGGTGAAACCTTATTTATCCGTTTAGGCAGCCAAGCTGAAAATAGAATTCACTGGCTGATTAAAATCAACGGACAAGAAGACATAATAGCAAGTGGTGAGTTACCTAACGCAGGTGAATTAACGCAACTTACCGAAAAATCTGCAGCAAGAGAAGTCGTTGTTTTTGTTCCTACCAGCGATATTGCGATTAAGCGCATAAAAGTGCCAGGTTCATCGCAACGCGCTATTCGTTTAGCTGCGCCATATATGCTTGAAGAAACGCTAGCACAAGACGTTGAGCAATTGTGTTTTGCTTTTAATGATCTTAAACAAGACGAGCAAGGGCATAACTGCTTTGTTGCTGCGCTTGAACGTAAACAACTCGAAATATGGTTGCAATGGTTGGCAGACGCAAATATTTTCTGCAAGTTAATGATACCTGACGCCTTAGCATTACCTGTTGTGCCGCAAAGTAGCAGCGCGGTAATGTTAGGCGAACAAGTGTTGATTAGGCTTGGCGAATGGCAAGTTATGTCATTTGAAGCTAATGCTTGGCCAGTAATTTCGCAATTCTTTAAGGGGTTGGATGAAAACGAACAAACCATTCATGCTTATTCTGCTTTGTCAGAAGTACCCGATGAATTAACCATTGAGTACTTGCCTGAAGAATTACCTTTAGCTATTTTAGCGAATAACCATGCGCGTAAGTTTAACTTGCTGCAAGGTGAGTTTCAGGTAAAAGAAAAACGCTCGGCTGATACGATGAATTGGCTTTGGGTCGCAGGTGTTGCCTGTTTTGCCTTAATACTTAACTTTGGACTAAAGGGCGCAGAACTTTATCAGTTATCGAATCAACAAGATGCTCTTGAAACTGAAATTATTGAAAAATATAAAACGGTTTTTCCTGAAACTAAGCGAGTGAGAATTTCAACCGTCCGTTCACAGCTTCGACAGAAGTTAGCCGAAGTGGGTAACAGTGAAGATTCTGCAGGTTTCTTAGCGCTATTGGTTAAGCTTGAGCCTGCATTAGCCAGTGTACCAGAGATAAAGCCTCAAACATTAAAGTTTGACGGCAAACGTCAAGAAGTACGTATGCAAACTGTCGCCAAAGATTATCAGTATTTTGAAAAACTTAAAGTCGCTTTCGAAAAAGCAGGCCTAACGGTTAATTTAGGTGCACAAAATAATCAAGGTGATCAAATTTCTGGTTCGTTTAGCATTACAGACACTTCAATGAAGGGGCGCTCATGAAAGCATGGTGGCAACAGTTAAATATTCGTGAGCAACGTTTAGTACTCGTTATGTCGGTGCTAGTGTCGATATTTATTTTATATGGGCTTATTTGGCAACCGCTGAATGAAAGCATAAACAAACAGAAATCAACGCTAGAGCGCCAGCAAGATTTGTTAATTTGGGTTGAAGAAAATACTCAACGTTATCAAGCAGCGAAGCGCAGTGGTCGAGCGGGTTCTGGGGCGAGTTTATCGAGCATTGTAAACAGAACGTCAAGGCTGAATAATATTATTATTACGCGCATGCAGCCTCAAGGTGATGATCTACAAGTTTGGATAGACGAAATTTCGTTTAATCAGTTGTTAACTTGGTTAGAGCAACTCGCTAGCAGAGATGGTCTTCAAGTAAAAAATATAGATCTAAGTTTAGCTGACCAACAAGGCGTGGTTCGTGTTCGTCGATTACAGTTAGGAAAGAGTTAATGAAGAAGACGTTTGCCTATGTAGCAATTTTTTTCACCGCATATTGTATTTTTGCAATCGCGCTAATGCCAGCTAGTTGGTTAATCTCGCAAATTCAATTACCTAAAAATGTGGCTATTTCGTCAGTTGAAGGCACGGTGTGGCATAGCGAAATTAAGCAAGTAATGGTTGACGATATAGTTATTAACCAAGTGCAAAGCTCGTTGTCATTTATGTCAGTGTTAATGCTTAATCCTGAACTTGATATTACTTTTGGTAATGCCTTAGTTAACGGCCCAGAAGGGCAATTAACCATTAGTGGTTTATTATCAGAGATGGTTGTTGAAGATGCACAAATAAATGTAGCAGCCAATACCGTAGCAGCACGCTTAAATTTACCTATCGATATTATTGCTCACGAACAACTTCAGCTTAATATTACGCGCTTTATTGTTGGTGCACCAATATGTAGTGAACTAGAAGGCGACTTGCAATGGCGTAATGCTGCTGCAACAGCGTTTGAAGAAAAAGTTGAATTAGGTGGGCTAGCGGCCAAACTTAGCTGCGATAAAGGTGAGCTAATTGCTGATATTGACCCAGAAAATAATCTAGGACTGAGTTACCGCGCAACGCTAGCACAAGGTGGGCGATTGTCTGGTAGTGGCTATTTAACACCTGCTGAGAAGTTCCCAGAGCCATTAACAGCAGTATTAAGCTTTTTAGGTAAACCCGATAGAAAAGGCCGTTACCGTTTGAAAATATAAGTACTCTGAACTCTGGATAAGTACCTTATTGAATATAAAAGGTAATATAAAATTACCTTTTATATTACCAATCTTTGACCCCCTGAAAACATATACCTAAACACATTTCCTAAATGTAACCCCTAAACAACAGAGTAATCTCAACCATTTGGTTTGAGCAATTATGTATAAATTTTAAAATCATCAGATACAAAAAATTTAGCTTGTTGTGGCTAAATCAATTGGTATAACGAGAGCTTTCTAAATTTTGTAACTAATACATAGTCCTTTGTAATACTTTCATTCTAAATATTTTACAGGGAAGTGTTAAGTCCATTTTTCCTTTTTTTACAGTTGCTTATGTTCTGGTGTGAGTTTTGCAAATAAAATAGGGATTTAAATCAGTGCTTAAATGAGTACTTTAGTTTGAGTGCTATTTACCACCAATCTGAAATTATAGGAGAGCAACTATGAACAAAGATACTTTTGAAGGAAAATGGAAACAAGTAAAAGGTGAAGCCCAAAAACAATGGGGTGATTTAACTAATGACGACATGGATATTATCAATGGCCAAAAAGAAAAATTGGCGGGTAAGATCCAAGAACGATACGGTAAATCTAAGGAAGAAGCGGAAGCTGAAGTTGCTCGTTTTTGTAAAAACCACGATTGCCATTAGCGTCAACAATTTGCCTGCAATATTTTAGGCCTTAGCACAAAGTTATAACTTAATTTATAGCTTAGATCTGGGCTAGCAGTTTTATAAGTTGCTAGCCCTATTTACAACATAAATGAAAACACTCAAATATTTGTTGAGTTCATTTCTGCATCGCTTATATCCAAACCCTGTAAAAACTAAAACAGCTGAGCCTAACTACAAAAATACAGCAGTAGCATTTAGCGTTAGATGTAATAAAGAGGCCTATTCTACATGAATTCAAATAATCAAATTAAGCACCCACAAGAGTTTTCGCTAACAAGCTGGTGGCAAATAGTTAAACGTGTTCTACACAAAGTTGAGCAAGATAATATGTCGCTTATTGCTGCGGGTGTGGCGTTTTATTTTTTGTTAGCTATGTTTCCCTTATTGGCCGCATTGGTTTCTATGTATGGGCTTTTTACAGATCAGCAAACTCTGTTGCAACATATGAATCTTTTGGTGGGCGTAATTCCTGAGCAAAGTAGGGAAATTTTAGAAGCACAAATTGAAAGCTTATTAACCACAGACAATAGTGCTTTAAGCGTAGGTTTTGCTTTTAGTTTTTTATTGGCTATTTGGAGTGGCGGTAAAGGCTCTGTAGCATTAATTACGGCCTGTAATATTAGTTATAAAGAGGGGCGTACTCGTTCATTTTTTAAAATGATTCTCGTGCGTACAATGTTAACTTTGGCGACGATATTAACTATGCTGCTGATGTTACTTATGATTGTTATTATTCCATTTGCATTAAGTATGTTAGATGAAACAAGCCAGTCTTTATTGGGGTGGGTAACCTGGCCAGTTTTATTAATAATATTTAATTTATCACTAGCAAGTTTATATAAATATGCGCCACATAGAGTATCAGCGAAATGGCGTTGGACAACACCGGGTGCATTATTGGCGACTTTGTTTTGGCTAGTGGGATCATACTTTTTCAACTTGTATATTACCGAGTATGCCAGTTATAACGAAACCTATGGTTCAATGGGAGGCGTAGTTATTTTATTGATGTGGTTTTATGTCACCGCTTTTACGATTTTACTAGGCGCTGCAATCAATGCTGCAACCGAGCTACAAACGGAAGAAGATACTACGGCGGGTAAGGCAAAGCCCAAAGGAGAAAGAGGAGCATATGTGGCTAATCATGGGCCTAGCGATTTAAAGTAATTAGTTTTCTGTATTTTTATTCGTGACTAACATTAACTGTTGCTAAGTGAAGTTATGTTACTTAGCAGCAGTTAATAACTATCAATCTATGATTCATTGTTTGGTTTATTGTTATTTATTTCAGCTAATAAAACACGGTAGTCGGTAATTGATGGGTAATCTTCAAATACATTGTTTGCTTTTTTACTGTCAGGGTTCGCAACAGCTAATATTTGGCCAATACCGTATTTTTTCGCGGAGTCGAGTATAACTAAGCTGTCATCTACAAAAAGCGTACTTTCTAACTCAAAGCCATGCTTTTCTTGCAAGCGCTGCCAAAGCAATTGCGACTCTTTGGTCACGCCAAACTCGTGCGTTGAGTAAAGCGTATTAAAATATTTATCTAAAGATGTACGCTCAATTTTTAACGAAAGGCTGTCAGGGTGCGCATTAGTCACTAATACAATATCTCGACCCGATGATTTTAAGGCAACAAGAAAGTCATGTGCGTCATCGCGTAATCGAATTAAGTGCTGTATCTCACGCTTTAAATCGGTAATAGATAATTGAGTTTGTTCTGCCCAGTAATCTAAGCAATACCAATCTATAGTGCCCGCTACTTTTTCATAATGCGACATTAACGACTGTTTTGCCTCTAGCAAACTCATACCCTGTAATTCACTTAAGCGTTGGGGTAAATGATGTAGCCAAAAATGGTTGTCGTAATGTAAATCGAGAATTGTGCCATCCATATCCAGTAAAACAGTTGAAATTTTTGACCAATCAAGCATAGATTTTTCCCTTGAAACACGTTTATTATAGAATGTCTCAAAGAGACTAATATTTGCCAAACAGATAAATATTTAAAGCAAATACTATTATACCCAAGCCTTATGGTTATGTATTCAATGTTATCGTGCTATGGTTAAACTTTAGCGTTTATATACAAAACATTTCACTTAAGTTGTTACAATTAAGGGCGTTATGACAACAAAAAAAATACTACCTGAAATCACCTCACGTAAGCAGGTTGCCAAAAGTCATTTATTTACGATTGAACAAGTTGACTTAACTTTTAGCAACGGCGAAAAACGAGAGTATGAACGTATGTATGGCAAAGGTCGTGGAGCAGTAATGATTGTTCCTATGCTGGATAAAAACACCATGCTACTCGTGAGAGAATACTGCGGTGGCACCCATACCTATGAACTTGGCTTTCCTAAAGGTTTAATCGATGCTGGCGAAAGTGCAGCACAAGCCGCTAATCGTGAATTAAAAGAAGAAGTTGGCTATGGTGCTAAAAAATTAACCTCAATTCATACTGTTGCTATGGCACCTGCATTTTTTGATGCTCAAATGACGATATTTTTTGCAGAAGATCTTTATGCTGAGAAGCTAGTCGGAGATGAGCCTGAAGACTTAGAAATAGTGCCTTGGCCATTGGCGAATTATCATGAATTACTACAACAGAAAGACTTTAATGAGTCGCGTAGTATCGCGGCTTTATTACTGGTAAAAGATCACTTAGGAGCTATTGAATGAGTCAAGAAAAACTACTATCAATTGCGCTTGAAAGTGCCAAAAAAGCAGGGCAAGAAGTCGCACGCTATTATAAAAACGGTAACTTTACCGCCGAAATTAAAGAAGATAATAGCCCTGTTACCAGTGCCGACATCGCCGCAAACGATATTTTAATGGATGAATTAAAACGCTTAACGCCTGAGATTCCGATTATTTCAGAGGAAGTAGGAGCGTTAGCATTAGCACAGCGCAGTAAATGGTCTCGTTATTGGTTACTAGATCCTATTGATGGTACCGGAGAGTTTATTGCTGGCAGCGGTGACTTTGCCGTAAATGTGGCATTGGTTGAAAACGGCTGGCCCAGTATAGGTGTTATTCATGCGCCTGATCACCAACTTACTTATTATGCTCAAAATAACTTAGGGGCTTTTAAAGAAAACGATGCCGGTAGTCGCCAAATATATGTGGCAAAATATGATGGCCAACGTCGTATTAAAGTCGCAATAAGCCGTCGCCAGGATATTAATCTAATGGGGCAGTATCTAAATAGTAAATACGACTTCGACCATGTTGCTTTAGGTAGTTGCTCGTTGAAAAACTGTTTAATTGCTGAAGGCGGTGCAGACTGTTATTTACGTGTTGGTCCAACAGGTGAGTGGGATACTGGCGCAAGTCATTGTATCATCGAACAAGCAGGGGGCAGTATTATTGACAGTGAATTTAAGCCCCTAACCTATAATCAACGTGAGACTTTGATGCAGCCCGATTTTGTCTCGTTAGGGAACAAAGAAATTCCTTGGCAAGATATTATTAAACCTCATAAAGCGACTCGCCTTATAACTTAATATAGACACAGGCATAATGTAATAAGACAGTAACACTTATACCAATACGTATAGTTCAATATTGTGCATTGCTTTGAGTCAATACAGTAGCTAATCATTTAGCTTACATGGAGAAAATTTTGCGTAACATATCCTCAATATTAATTTCCCTACTGTTGACAACAACAGTGAGTTTACCTGCATTAGCAGCGTGGAAGCTCGATAATGAAAACTCTCAACTTAGCTTTATGTCAGTGAAAAAAGGCAATATTGCTGAGAACCATAGTTTTTCAAAACTTGCCGGTAATATTACTGAGCAAGCCCAAGTTAATATCAGTGTCGACTTGAGCAGTGTTAATACGAATATTGCCATTCGTGATGAACGAATGAAAGCGTTTCTATTTGACACCGATACATACAGCACTGCAAACTTTACTGCAACGCTTGAAACTTCATTACTAAAGAGTTTAGTTATTGGTGAAGATAAAAAGTTAACGATTAGCGGTGTGTTAGATTTTCACGGCGAGCAACAAACTATAATGCTTGATGTTAGTGTGATTAAATTAAGTGAGGATAAAATTTTGGTGAATACAATAAAGCCATTTTTTATTCAAGCTGATGCATACGGCGTAGTAGCAGGTATCAATAAGCTTAAAGAGTTAGCTTCTCTGCCGAGTATTAATTATGTAGTACCGGTAAGTTTTTCAGTAACATTTACTCGTTAACTTTTTATTTAATGATCATTTAATTACCATCTAAATATCACTTAAGCATCACCTGGAAAACTAAAGGCACTTAATCAGTGCCTTTTTTATTGCTAAAATCCGAACACTTAACGGGTATTAACTGTTTTCTTCATGCTCTTCACTACCTTCAATAAATTGGTCTTTTGGCAAAATATTTACGGTTTCATGTAGCTCTGAATATACCAAAAGCGCGGTGCCTTGCTTTAATTGCTGGCGAACTTGGGTAATTTTTTCATCTAGCGACACGTCTGTACTGCCGTACTCTGTACCTTCACGAAGAACAAAGTTTTCGATAATGGCGCTTAATGTGTCGTCTGACAATTGTTCTAATGGAATAATCATAAATATCTCGTAAAAAACTCAGGTATACGTTGCTCTAACCAATACTTTGGTTTCAGTGGGTTGTTACCACTAATAAAGCCAACATGACCACCTTTAGCGCTCACTTCAAAAGTTATTTGTTTAGGTAAAGTTGTAATGGCCGTTGTATTCACATGACATAAGAAAGGATCGTCGGTGGCATGAATAATTAAACACGGCGTGGTGATTTGTTGTAACACATCGCGACCGCTGGCTTGCTGATAATAGTCATTTACATCAGCAAAGCCATTAATCGGTGCGGTAACCATTTGATCAAAATCGCGAATAGAGCGTACGTTATTCAGCAAGTTTCTATCGATATTTTTTAATAAATTAGCTTTAATCTTTATCACTGTACTCGCTCTAAGCATATCGACTAAATACTTTTGATAGACACGAGAAAAGCCACGGTTAATTCTGTTACTACAGCTTGAAAGATCAAGTGGAGCGCATATAACACAGGCCGCTTGATAGATATTTTGTTTTTGTTCTGCTAAATATTTTGTCAGGACATTACCGCCTAACGAAAAGCCTACAATGGCTTTTTTTGCTTGTGGGTAACTGCTAGCAAGGTATTGACTAAAATAGTCAACATCACAGGTTTGTCCGCTGTGATACGATTGAGCCATGCGATTTGGGCGACCGCTACATCCTCGAAAGTGCATTAACACACCCACCCAGCCTTGTGCTTTTATAGCGCTTAACATCCCTTTAGCATAATGACTGTTCTTAGAGCCTTCAAGGCCATGCAATATCGCAATAATAGGACGTGAACAGTTCGAGTTTACCTTTTCGGTCCAAGCTAAATCAACAAAGTCTCCATCAGGCAACTCTAAAGTTTCATCAGTGGTATTTATGGTGTGGCTACGCCTAAAAAACTTAGCGGCAATGGTTTGTAAATGGGCGTTTTTAAGCCACCAAGCGGGGCTGAAAGAGCTTTTGGTAAACATAATACGGTAATAGCGTGTAATACAAAAAATTTATTGTACGTTAAAACTATGTCCATGCCCACCGTTTGACTACAGTGAGTGATAGGTTTAACTCGTAACATTTTTAATAAAATTTTACCAAATAAGCTTAATGTCTTTTGCGATTATCCCTAAAGTAATGCAGAAGACATGAATGAAAACTCTATAAGGTGGATACACTGTCAGTTCTTTTTACAGTCTTAGGTGATAAACAGTGAGCTATCCATAAAAACCATTAAAATACAGCGACTTGTGCTTTTGGTTCGATACTTGCTTGTTCTGCTTTACTTTAAGCTGTAAGAGAATCGAAATGCGTAGAATTATTTTAGCTATATTATTAACAGTTACATCACAAGCAAATGCTGGACTTATTATTGCGGTTGGGGATAGTAATATTAATAACTCAAGTAATAGTGTTTTTTTTAACAATGTATTTGGTAATCAAAATGTTATAGGTCTGAACTCAGCGACTGATCCTTGGTCACTTGATAACTGGGATTCTGTTGCTACTCAAACAGCTGCAAGCTATTCACAATCAATGACCTTATCAAGCTCTAGCTTAATTGGTGCTGACTGGCTTATTGCTTCTAGTGGCTCTTTGTATAGCCAATCTACCTTGCAATTAATAAGTGGTTTTTTAAGTGCCGGTGGTAATCTTTGGGTTGGTGGTGAAGCTGACGTATTTAGCGCATTTGCACCGGCAAATCAGTTACTTACTCATTTGGGATCTTCTATATCTTTGGATGCTGTAAGTACGTCTCAATATAGTAGTGCATCTAATACTAATTCAGATGCATACACTGTCGGTACAACAACATTTTCAGCGAATTATCTTTCTACTATAACTGGTGGTGTTGCTTTATATTCAAGTAATGGAAATGTAACTGCTGCAATAGATAGAACAACATTTCAAGAAAATGCAACTTCCGTTCCTGAACCGTCAACTTTAGCTATCTTTGCTTTAGGGATAATGGGATTAGCTTCTAGACGATTTAAAAACAATAAGCCCTTCATGTGTTAACACATTTCAGGACAGACAAGAAAAGCACCTCTAATTAGGTGCTTTTTTATTGGAGTATTTTGTCACTATCTTTAAACTTAATAATTATCTAATAGACTTAAGTAATTGATAGCTTACAACTCAGTAGTATACGTAACCCAAATGGATAGAGCCTACAAAGAATCGCACTTGCTAGTTGTTAAGATATTGCTAGGGCATCAATTAGTAACGTGACAAACCTAAAACTTCAGCCATACATAACCGGTAAAGTTTGTAGCGCTTATCGGGGATTTTCGCCCTTCCACTTAATGGCTATTTTCTCTAATTAACTATCTTCACTTATATGCTTTATAAAGTAATAAACATAAAAGCTACAAATGCCTAATACAGTTGCTAAACCAAGAAATGACATAATGACAACAGGATCGTTTAAAAGCATATCTAAAAAGTTCATAGCTAACTCCAAAAGTAAGTAAATAGGTACGAAAAAGATTATAAAGAACCTTCAATACATACTTATTGATATAGATCATGTTCAGGGTTAATCGATATGTTATTCGGTATGTTAATCGCTATGTTATTAATAGTATTTTCAGGGATTAGTGAAGTTGATTGATGCGCTGAGGCATAACACCTTGAATTTTTTTAATGGCATAAAGTTCAAGAACAATACCGGTTTATTTTTTAGCTCCGATAATCGGCATTTTTTACATGTTTATAAAAATAAACCCGCTAAAGGTGAGCGGGTTTTGGTTTACTTAATATTGTTGTATAGATGCTTTACAAAGCACTATAGGTTAGGCTCTAGCGGTTAGAGGCTTGTCTTAACTTTAATTCTCTTTGTTCGATTATTTTACGATAAATAGCATCGGCTTTTTCACGACTCTCTTTAATCTCGTCAACTGATAATTTATGTTCGTCCATATCACGGCTTTTTTCAGCCATGCGATAAGCATTTTTAGCCGCAATAATATTCCAGATATAAGACATCTTTGTGCTCTTAGCAACGCCTTTGCCCTCAAAGTACATTAAGGCAAGATTAAATTGTGCAAGTGCATAGTTTTGATCTGCCGCCTTTTGATACCAGCGAGATGCCTGAAGGTAATCGCGTTGTACGCCATTACCGTTAAACAGCATAACACCTAAATTAAACTGTGCTCTTGGTAAGTCTTTATTCGCGGCTTTTTCCATTAATGCATAAGCCGTTTTCAAATCTTTTTTCACCACTTCTCCCTCACTATAAAGTAAAGAAAGATCGAATAGTGCTTCAGAGTAATTTTGTGAAGCAGCTTGATGTAGAAGTTCTAACGCCTTCGTTGGGTTTTTAACTACGCCGTAACCGTTTAAATAAACTAATGCCATTTGATATTGTGCAGGAGCATATTCCTCGGCAACTAAAGGTTCGAATTCTGCAATTGCGGCTTTAAATTCGCCACGGTTTAGCTCGTATATGCCTAAATCTAAATCAGCACTATAAGCTGGGCTTTGGGTAAAAAGAGCAAAACTGAGTGCTAGTAAGGTCAATTTTTTCATAATAATGTCCTATGTTCGGTGTTGTCGCCACTTCTCGCAGTGACAAAGTTTTTGCTGCGATACGTTAAGTGTAGCAATAAATTTATAAAGCTTGCGACATTATCTCTTCAATTTGTTCTTCAAGGTCAAGCCATTGCATTTCATTTGTTTCCAAGTTTTGTTTAAGTGACGCTTGTCGTTTGAGTAAGTCAGTTAGCTTTACTTTGTGCTCTGTTTGATAAATATCACTGTCAGCAAGTTGTGCTTCTACTGTCGTTAGCTCATCTTGATTTTGCTGTACGAGCTTTTCAAATTTATCGGCTTGTTTACGCAAAGGTGATGCCTTTTTACGAAGCTCAGCTTGCTCTTTACGTTGTTGCTTTTTGTCGACTTGTGGCTCAGAAACAACTTTGTTGGCTTTAACTGATTGTTTTTTATCATCGTTTAACCATTGCTGATAATCATCAATATCGCCGTCAAAATCGGTTACTCGACCATTAGCAACAATATAAAACTCATCAACACATGACTCTAATAAATACCTGTCATGAGCAATGAGAATAATTGCGCCGTCAAAGTCTTGCAACGCTAGTACTAGTGCTTGACGCATTTCTAAATCAAGATGGTTGGTGGGCTCATCTAATAACAATAACTGGGGTTTTTCTAAGACAATAAGGGCCAAAACTAAACGCGCTTTTTCACCACCAGACATGGTGCCCACTTTATCTAACGCCTGATCGCCACTAAAGCCAAAACGCCCTAAAAATGATCTGGCTTGTAACTCGGTTAAATCAGGTTTTGCTCGCGTTATATGTTCTATAGCACTGCTTGGCAAATGCAATTGCTCAAGTTGATGCTGAGAAAAATAGCCCACACGCAAATCTTGCGCACAATAACGTTCGCCTTTTAATAAGGTTAAATCACCGGCGAGAGATTTTATTAGTGTTGATTTACCCGCACCATTGCGACCTAGCAGGCCGATTCGGCTACCTGGGACCAAGGTCATGCCAACATCTTCTAAAATAATGGCTTCATCACTGTAACCACATTGGCTTTCAGCTAAGGACAATAATGGGTAAGGTAAAGTGTCAGGCTGTTCAAAGCTAAAGGTAAATTGGCTATCGACATGCGCTGGCGCTAAATCAGGTAATTTTTGCAGGCGCTTTAAACGGCTCTGTGCTTGCTTCGCTTTACTGGCTTTCGCGCGAAAGCGGTCAACAAAAGAAGTTAAATGAGCAACTTCTTTTTGCTGCTTTTGATACTGTGCGTCTTGTTGCGCTAAGTGCTCTGCACGTTGGCGTTCAAAAGCACTGTAATTACCAGAATATAGTTTCGCAGTTTGATGTTCAATATGCAGTATTTGGCCGATTACATCATCAAGAAAATCGCGGTCATGCGAGATAAGCACTAAGGTGCCGGTAAATCTTTTCAGCCAACGCTGTAGCCAAATAACGGCATCTAAATCTAAATGGTTAGTCGGTTCATCAAGTAGCAATAAATCAGCGCGGCTGATCAAGGCCTGAGCTAAGTTTAAGCGCATTCGCCAACCACCTGAGAACGATTTTACCGGATTAACTAGCTGCTCTTGTAAAAAACCTAAGCCATGCAATAACTCGCCGGCGCGTGCAGGTAAACTATAACCATTTACCGTATCAATTTGATTAATAATAGTGGCTTCAAGTGTGCCATTGTCGTCGGCGCGTGCTTGCGCTAACTTTGCCTCTAATTGGCGAAACTCAACATCACCATCCATAACGTAATCTAGCGCTGATTGCTCTAATGCTGGTGTTTCTTGCTTTACAGTTGCGATTTTCCAGCTTGTTGGCATAGATAGATTGCCCAAGTCTGCAGGTAATGCACCTAATAAACTGGCGAATAAAGAAGATTTACCACAGCCGTTCGCCCCAACAAGCCCAACCTTATGATTTGGATGTATAGTAAAACTTGATGATTTTATGAGGTATTTTGCGCCTCGGGCTAAACTTAAATCTGTAGCTATGATCATTTATCTTGTCTCATTTTAATGCAGGTTGCTATTGTCGCTTTTCCTTAGGGGGTTGTTCAAGGTAAAATAGAAGCACTGAGCAGATATCTTGCTAAAATTAATTAAAAACTAATTAAATATTTAATAAAATTGAGTAAAAAAGTGAAAAAACGATTTATAGCTGGAGCAGTTTGTCCAAAATGTAAAGCAATGGACACGATGGGGTTATTTAAAGAGCACGGCGTTGAAACCGTAACTTGCGTAAGTTGTGGACACCAAATGTCGCAACCAGAAGAGCACGTAGTGCAAGAAGTAAGACCGAACGAGCAAGTTATTGGTATTTTTAAACAAGAATAAACAGGTAAGCACAGACCTATGTTCACTACTTTAAACTGATCTTATTTGCGGAAAATTTGCGGAAAAAGATGTTGTAACTAGATAATTCATACAAGGTATTGTTACTTATAGCTTTTAGGTAACTCAGTTTATTTCCAATGCTTCATCGGCCTTATATCCACCGACGAACGTTGCTTTGATATATTTTATAATTATCCTGAAAAATAGTGACTAAATGCTGTTCTTCAACAATGGTTTGTTTGTATAAAGTATATAAACCAATGATAAGGCAAACGAAAGTAAATATTGAAGGTAATGCGAGAAAAAAACCTAATTGTGATAAGCCCACGCTAGCAAAAATTGGGTTACGAGAATATTTAAAAAATCCATCAGTGATTAATGCGTTTGGCCCTTGTGGGTCAACCCCAGAACGCCACTTTTGCTTCATGCTAAAGTGGATAATAATGGTCATTAAAAAACCAACAGTTAATAACACATTACCGAGTATTAGCATTAGATAATGTTCGAAATTCTCAATCATACCTAGATATTCATCTAACGGCGGGAAAAAAAGCCTGATCACACAAATCAGCCAAATTAATACTCTGAACAAACGAAATGTCATATGGTTCCACCAATGAGAACAAAAAGGTTGTCCGAGAAACACAAGTTCACTATGGGTGTTTTTCTTGGCGGTGATAATTCTCACGGTATAAAACAGTGCAACAGCAGTATAAAAAACAGCTAGATATATACGGGTAAATTCTATTATTGCTGATGTATTTTCAAAAGGAATCATTTATTAATATATCGTTTAGTAAAGTGGAGTTACTTAAATATAGCGGCTTAAAATATAGACGTACTAAATATTGCGAAATATGAATCGACTGACTATAAATTTTGCTTAATAAAGTATACTTTTATCTCAAATGTTTTTTGTTGCAGGTATAACTTCAGGCTTTGAAAAGAAAACAAAAGGGATAGCCAGTGGCCCTAAAATAGCGCCAACAATTGCCCAAAAAATAGTTTTAGCGCCTCTGTGTTTAGCAACGGCATAACAAATAAAAATGCTTAGAATATTTAAAATAAATAAAACAGTCATATAGAACTCCTTGTAACACTATAAACTTAAAAATTATACGTTATCAGCACACGATGCAATTAAGTTATTTGCAAGTTTGCTGTACGCCACACTTAATGATTTAACTTTGATGTTTGTTTCTTGCTGCTTGATATTAACCTTTAATATAACTATCACAGCCATGTGGCTTTAATACTCGCTGTGTAGAAGCAGGATGTTTTTTTAATGCTTCAATAGGGCGAACAGGGCGACTGACTAAATTACCCGAGCAATTAGGACAAACAAAGTGTAATACGTTTGCTGTACATTCGGCACAAAAGGTACATTCATAAGTACAAATAAAGGCATCTTTAGCTGCAGGCGGTAAGTCTTTGTCACAACATTCACAATTGGGCTTTAACATTAACATAGGCTGGCCTTTAAAATAAAACGGCCTCAGTATTAGGTTGTTTAGGCCGTGTAATTTCTCTAAAAATGTTTAAATATTGCTATATAACGTTAACTCATCAGGTTAACTAACCACTTTAATAGTGCGGTGGTGGTGGTTCTATTTCTTCTTTACCATCTTGCTCTGGAGCATTTTCTTTAATGCGATTTGCCAGTAAAGAAACTTGATGCTTAAGCTCGGCAAGTTGGTTTTGATGAACGGTAATTTCATGGTTAAGTTGGTCGATAATATCATCTTGAAAGGCATTGCGAGTTTCAAGAGCTTCAATTGCGTGGTTTAATTCTGTAACTGATTTCACTATTTATTTACCTGCCATAATTCGGCGTATCCAGAAGAGCTTTCGGTGATTACCTGGTTATTATCTCTAAATGCGACGCTGTACACAACAGCGCCTGCGGGTCTAATATCTTCGCGTGGCAAAACTCGCCAACTGGTAAGGCGTTCTCCGGTTGCAACATCCCATATACTGACTTTTCGAGAAGGCGCACCCGTTAACAATTGGCTACCATCGGGTGAAAATTGCACGGCACTAAAAACCTCTTGTCGATTAAAGTACTTCAGCTTAGAAATTAACTCGCCGGTTTTTAAATCCCAAATATTGGCTGATTTTTTACTATCGGCGGTAAAAGCAAAACGTCCTTTAGAATCAAGCGCCACCATAGTGACTCTACTCGGGTGATTAAAGCGATATATTACTTGTCCTGACTTTGTATCCCAAACATAAGCGACAAAGTCGTTCGAGCCAGAAATTGCAATGCGGCCATTTGGCAGCATATCTACGGCATTAATTTTTTCTTGATGGCCCAAAAACTCTAAACGCCGGCCATTAGCAATCGTAATATGCACAACCTTACCGTTACTTTGCCCTATTAATAAGTAATCGCCATTATTAGATACCGCTACATCGCGAATGGTCGATTCTGTAATGGACCAAAAGCCTTCAGAGGCACCATTTTCTATATTCCAAAGTGAAAAGTCATTACGGTTGGCTGTAATCGCATGGCTGTTATTATCGGCAATATCAGCCACCAATACTAAATTGTCGGCATTGTTTTGTTGTTGTGACCAACTATATTTCAGCGCATTGTTTTCTAAATCCCATAAGCTAATGCCGTGATGTATTGACGAAACAACACTAAATTTAGCGTCATTCGATATATTAGCCGCATATGCTCCCTCTACAGCGTGCTGCCATCTTTGCGTTGGCTCTTGGCCTACAGGTTGACACGCAGAAAGCAAAGCTAATAAAAACAGAAGTTTGGCTTTTAGAATTGTTAAGTTACAGTTCAGCAAAATATTAATACTTTTTTCTTAGGGCATTTATCGTTAGTATAAGCCGCATTGTTTAACAATTCACACATATTTAAATGACTTAGCCCGAATTTCTGGCTAGGTAGTAAAACGGAGATGTAAATGAAATTTTTCAAACCGACTTTAGTCGCTATTGCCTTATTATCAGTAATGGGTTGTCAAGAATCTGCTAAGCAAGAAGAACAAGCCGTTGCGCTTGATACAGAAATACAAAAACAAGCTTATGGTTTAGGTGCATCAATTGGTATGTACATGGAACGTAATCTTGAAGAGCACGACAAGTTGGGTTTAACGTTAGACAAGTCACTTATTATTCGTGGCTTTACTGACAGCATGGATGGCAAGTCTCAAATCGAAAAAGAAGACATTCAAGCGTTGTTGATGAACTTAGACCAAGCAATGAAAGCTAAGCAACAAGAACAAGCTACGGTTAGCTCTGAAGCTAGCTTAGCTGAAGGTCAGGCTTTCTTAGCAGAAAACGCAACTAAAGAAGGCGTTCAAATTACTGAATCTGGCATTCAATACGAAGTTATAACGGCTGGCGACGGTGAAAAGCCAACAGCTACTGATACAGTTAAAGTTCACTACGTAGGTACTTTCCTTAATGGTGAAACTTTTGATAGCTCTATAGAGCGTGGAGAGCCAGCAGTATTCCCACTTAATCGTGTAATTTCAGGTTGGACTGAAGGTGTTCAGTTAATGTCTGTAGGTTCTAAATTCAAATTTACTATTCCTTCAGACCTAGCTTATGGCCCTAACGGTAACCCACCTCGCATTCCGGGTAACTCTGTATTGCAATTTGAAATTGAATTATTAGAAATTCAAAAACCAGAAGCCGCAGCACAAGTTGGCGACCAGTAAGTAAATTTTCTATCTCATAGAAAGCAAAAACCAACCTTCGAGGTTGGTTTTTTTTATTTTACATTATACTGGTTAGCATCTGGCTGATCACTTCGCAACAAAGTTAACATTCTTCACTTTATCAATTTTAAAGCTAAGACAGTGGCTTAAGCTATTCTAAACTTAAATACAAAACCTTCCCAAGTTAACCCCCCCATGGACATAGATTTGATTTCGATATACTAATTGTTGTCCCCAATATACTTCAATCAGATATGGCTCTGGTCGTGCAGGTATATTGAACAACTGAAAATTCCCGTATTGGTCTGTATAAGTTGGAGAGCTTCTTCCTAAATACTGATGAACAAGTGAGACCAATAAACCAGGTGCGGGTCCATTATTTTGTAAGCTGCACAAAGAACCTTGAACAAAGCCCATTGGGCCTGAACCCAATGCTTGTGAAGCCATAGTTAAGGTTAATATGAATACTATAGATTGTATTTTTTTCATTGGCTTACACCAAACTTAGCAGGAGAGTTTACTGATGCGTAAGCATCTTCATCTGGGACATCTATAATTTGAGTACCAACGACTCCAGTAACGAGTTGTTCCATTTGTATAGGTTGTTCGAAGTGAATAGTGCGATCTTTAAGTTCATCTAAAATATGAACAATATTGATAGGTTTGTACCCAGGAGCTGAAATTTCCAAGGTAATTGCCTCAACATAGGGTCTAATTTTACCTTTTACTACGCCATCACTACCACCAACTAAAATCCATTTTGAAGATCTTGCTGCTATTGTTATTGGTTCGCTAATTTCGGCAACTTTACCAATGATGTTAATTGGCTCTATTTCAGTAGGCTTTGATGCAAATATAGATGTTAAGGTAAATAATAGACCAATAATGAAGAAGGCGATTCCCGGTGCTTGTGTATTGAGACGAAATTCTTTTTTCCATTCAATTGTTAAGGCGCTAGAAGGATCGGTAGATGCTAAAACTAAAGCGCCTTTGTAAATTAAAATTATCCCTCCGATAACCATTATCAACCCTGCAATAGCAGCACAAAAAATTGCGATATCAAACATATTCATTTTTATTCCTTAAAGCACTTGTGCATATCGGAACTTATTCCATAATTAAATAGACAACTTTTTAAATTGGATACATCATGCCCTTTAAAATGACTTTTTATTTAATTGTTATATTAAGCTTAGCTTCAATACCGGAAGAAGCAATGAGTAGAGAGTTTATTTTTGAAGTTTCGAATAACTCTGAGTTAACGATGATAAACCTGCAAATTACAGAAGACGGTGTTCATTGGTTTGACTTTAAAAATGTTAATTTAAAGCCAAATTCAAGTGCAGATTTTTCTTGGTCTGCTTCGCCTAAAAATTATTGCCAGCAGTATATTCGTGGAAATTTTCAAGCGTTGGAATGGAGTGAGCCCGTAGCAATAAATTTTTGTGAAGCGAAAAAATTAATTGTCGTTTTTGGGAAGAAGTAACCTTTTTTATTGAATATCAAGTAACATAATACCAACGTCAGCATATATCAATAATGTTGCTTATATGATTAAGAGTTGCAGGTTCGACCTAAGCAGCACAAGTTGGCGACCAGTAAGTAAATTCTCTATCTTATAGAAAACAAAAACCAACCTTTGAGGTTGGTTTTTTTTGCTTGCGATATTGAGTAAGTGCTTAAGGTTAACTAGGCTGTTCTACTTTATTCATCAGCGCTAGGCCGCTAGGCTATGATACTTAATCAATAATAATTGCAAGCGTTGATAACCTGAATCCTTGATACATTAAGCGTCTACGATAATCACTTCGCCGTTAATAAAACCATCTACTGAACGTTCAAAAGCTTTACCGACTAATGTTCCAGGTACCGGTTGGAAACCAGGCATCATCTCACCGTATACATCCCATGCTTCAGTTAACACTGTTGGATTTACCACATTAATACGCGTGTTTCTTGGCATTTCTAACGATACTACTTTAACAAAAGTATCAATAGCGCCACTGGTTGTTGCATCTGCAATGGCAAATGGAATTGGTTTTTTATTTAAAATACCACTAATTAAAGTAAACGACCCACTATCAGCGATATACTCTTGGCCAATACTAACTAAGTTAATTTGCCCCATCATTTTGCTCATTACGGTTGTCATCCACTGTGCTTGAGTCATCTCACTAAAAGTAGCGTATTCACAAAAGCCAACGGTATTAACTACCGCGTCGAATTTGCCAACAGTTTCATACAAAGCTCTAATAGATTGCTCATTTGTAATATCAACAATATGGTCAACGTTGCCAGAACGACCCGCTGTAATCACTTTATGTTTACCTAAGCCTGTTAACGCCGCTTGACCCATTTTTCCTAACGCACCGATTAAAATAACTGTTTTCATTTGATTCTCGCTTTTAATTACTATCAATTTGGTTAAATTGATTTGATGGCGAGATATTAAAGATATTCCAGTACAATTAAAAATAATGATTTTTTGTTAGTGATACAAAATAATATGGTTATGTGTTAATTTGTTTTAGGGTAAAGCTAATAAAGGTAAATACACATGAGTAAGTTAGACAGATTAGATCTTAAGCAGTTAAGGGTATTTCAAGCCTTAATACAGGAAAAGAACGCGTCAAAAGCGGCTAGCCAACTAGGGCTCACTCAACAAGCGGTAAGCGAACATTTAAAAAAATTACGAGATGTTTTTAACGATAGGCTATTTCTGAGAAAAACCAATGGTTTTGTACCAACGCCTTTTGCTGAAAACCTAGCTATTGGTGTCGACAAGCTATTGCTTGAATTTAGCGCGCTACTATCACCAACAACTTTTAGTCCTGAAACAATCGAGGGCACTTTTGTAATTGCTGCAACCGATTATGCTCAACAGGTGGTATTACCTGAGTTAATCGCTCAATTAAGAAAGCAATCGCCTAAGCTAAAGATCATTGTGCGTGATTTTGAATTAGATAAAGTGCATGAGCTAATGGAAAGTGGCAAAGTTAATTTAGCCATCGCATTTCCTGACTATATTCCCGACAGCTACCCGATTTTAAAGCTTTTTGAAGAATATCACGTATGCGTTACTTCACCAAAGGCATCAATAGCAAATAAAACGCCAACCCTTGCTGAAATTGCAAGTTACCCGAGTATTATTGCATCACCTTCGCGGCCTAACTTTAAAGGCTCAATAGACGATTGGTTTAAGAAGTTCGGTTTAAAACGAAATGTTGTTGTATCTGCGCCATGCTTTTCAATTGTGCCTATGTATTTAGAAACTACAGACTCAATCGCTTTTTTACCATCTCGTGCGATAACAAGTTTAGACCTAGTTGAAATAACGCTTGAAGAATCACCGGATAGTTTTGATGTGATCGCTGCTTGGCATCCTCGTTATAATGACGATGCACTGCAAAAGTGGGTTATATCATTGTTAAAGGCGGAGTGAGTAATAGGTCAAGCGGGCGTTAAATATTTTGTTGAAAATAAGTTTTAGCTCACCTTCAAACACCTATGGTTAATTTTTTTTATTTTTAATGAAGTTATTGATATTTCTTTATCAAAATATAGTTTTAACTTAAAAATAGAATGGCTTTAACAGCTTTTTCTATACTCTATGTGATAAGGAATTAAAACCGAGTCGTTAGCTCTATCGATGAATAATTCAGCAGCTTTACTGCCTTTTTCTTCACTATTTTGATGCACGGTAGTTAGCGGCGGATGCGAGCGGTTTGTTTCGTCAATACCATCAAACCCAACTACGCGAATATCTTCTGGTATGTTAAGGCCCATAGCATTAATTTCCTTTAAAGCCGCTAAAGCGATTAGATCACTCATACAAAGTAGTACATTGGGTCGCGGGGTAGACGTTAATGCCTCTCTTACGGCGTTAAGTGCCACTGCATGGCTACTTTTAGGTATATTCCATATTCTGTCATCTCTTAAAGTAGCACCTAATTCTTTGATGGCTTTTATGTAACCCATTAAACGGCGGTGAGTAATAGCAGGTAGAACGTCAAAGTCAGGTAACTCATAAACTCGACAGGTTAAGTTTGAATCTAATATGCGTAATCCCAGAATTGCAATATTATCATCTTTTGATTGAATGGCGAGCTTGGCTATTTCATAAGCCGCTTGTTCATTATCAATGCCAACAGAGGCATTACGATCAATATCAAAATCTGCGGTAACAACTTTTTTTGTAGTGGCCCTTAATTGATCAACCAACTTTGCATTACGAGGGCTACCATAACAAATAAAACCATCAACAAAATCTGCAACGGTATTAATGTTTTCAGAAGCCCCTGAAAACAACAACAAATTAACCTGATTTTTTTCTAAAACCGATGAAACACCCTTAACAAAGTTACTTGCCACGGGATCGGAAATCATATATTCAACACTGTCGGGTAACACCAATGCTACAATGTTAGAATGGCCTTTCTTCAAAGATTGTGCTGCTTTGTTGGGCCCCGAATACCCCAATCTTTGGCAAGATTCAAGAATGTCATCTCTGCGTTTCTTAGACAGTTGATCGGGGCGGCTAAAAGCATTAGAAACCGTGGCATTTGAAACACCAAGCTCTTTAGCAATGCTTTTAAGTGTCCATATTTTCTTCTCTGGCATGATGACCTTATTATAATTATTGTTCTAAAAGCACTAGGGTATGTATCCAATTGCAATAGTATACTTTTATTTGACGAACATATAACTTACTTTCACGGGTTATTTTAAAGACTTCTACAACAGGCTTTCTAGTAAAATTACCTGCTTACTGCCATTTTCATCAACCTCAATAGAGGCACTTTTGGCGACTAAGTTGACTAATAAAGTGGCCGTACTATTCTCCGCAGACCAAGACATTTTTAAAGTCGATTTATTACCTTCAACCGTGAAATTTCCATTAAAAGCTTCGCTACTATTGCGTAACTTTATTAATTTCACTAACGCTTGAGTGATAGGCTTTTCAAGCGACTTTTCGACATGCTCTGTATTGAGGTAAGGGCGGTTTATATCTCTACCTACATTAGTATTAGAGAGTAATGTCATATCATTTTTTTCAGCTAAAAGACCAGCATAATAAACTTGCGGCGTGCCTGGAGCAAAAAACTGAATAGCTCGGGCTAGTAAATAATCATAATCATTTTTAGCCAGAGCGTCATAGTAAGTACAGTTAACTTGATATAAGTCGACATTACTTGCCGCAGCACCTGTAGCTTTTTGGCTTTCTCCTGCACTATTAAGATGAATTTTTTTAACTAAATTATCTATCTCAACGTTATCAAGCAGGCCTTTTTTATCATTCATGGGACCTACATCAATAATGCCAATGCCGTCGTGAGTATCTAAAACGGTTATGCAGTTTCTAGGTGAAATATTCAGCCATTTAACCAATGCAGTAGAGTCTTGGCTAAAAATACTGTGTAAAATTAATGGCGGCAAGGCAAAGTCATATACCTGATCAACACGCTTAGCGATCTCAATTTGAGTTTGATAATAAGAATGAATTTCTACTAAAGTTTCAATGCCTCGAGCATTGGCTTTTTGGGTAAGTTCATCAATAAATTCAAAGGTTTCTTCAAGCATGAAGCAGCTCGTATCAGCCTTTTTAATGGCGTAACCTGCAGCGTCAAGACGAATGATGGTAATATTATTTTCAGAAAATGTTTCTAGGATCCGAGTTAAGTATGCTTGCCCAGCACTTGAGGTTACGTCGATATCGATTTGGTTATCGGTAAAGGTTGTCCAAAAATCAGCTGATTGATTATTGGGTAATGAAAATGTTGTAAAGCAACTACCTGGTCTTGGACGATATATTTTAGCTTTTTGTTCGTCGTTTAAGCCAAGCGGAAAAACTTTTTCTTTTGTTAAGAAGAGCTCCCAAAATGGTGAGTCACTGCCTTTTTCTAGTACGTCTATAAATTCTTTTGACTGCGCAGACATGTGATTAACAATGAGATCTGCCATCAATTCATGGCTTTCACCTAGTTTTTTTACATCTTGCCATTTGCCAAGTCGACTATCTACTTGTGTATGGTCAATAGGATCAAAACCTGCATCACTACCATCTATTGGGTAATAAAAAGGTAATAAATGTACACCTGAAAATAAACCAGACAGCTGGTTATGCAGAATATTATCAAGGCTTTGAACACCAGAGCCGGTTAACCTATCAATATAAGTTATTAGCTGAACATTATTTTTCATATATACACCATTAAAAGTACAAGTTGAATCTTAATCGATTAAGGTATATGTTTATATACAACTGAAATTTAATCAAGAATAATTTTATTTTTTCTTAAGGTTATTAAGTTTGATTAGAGATTATGTGATTAAATATTAGTGAAATCACGTCAAAGATAAATAGAATAAATATAACATGATGATTGGGGAAAATAATGAATAAAATTAGTGATTTAACCATAGGTGGGACGTCTAATGCAGACGCATCTGTAACCCGTATTAAGCTATTAACTTATATGATGTTTTTTGTTTTTGCGATGACTTCAGATGCTGTCGGCGTCATCATCCCAGAATTAATTAGCACCTATAACTTAAACTTAACACAAGCAAGTGCATTCCATTATATACCCATGATTTTTATCGCATTTAGTGGTTTGTTTTTAGGATATCTTGCTGATAAGTGGGGGAGGAAAACAACAATTGTGATCGGATTGTTAATTTTTTCTGTCGCGTGTTTTTTGTTTTCTGTCGGCCAGTCGTTTTTTTACTTTCTCTTTCTTCTTGGGCTAATTGGTATTGCTATTGGTTTATTTAAAACGGGTGCATTAGCACTTATTGGTGATATATCGTCGTCATCCAAAGAACATACCGCAACAATGAATAAGGTCGAAGGTTTTTTTGGTGTTGGTGCTATCGTTGGTCCTGCGATTGTAAGTTACTTATTGGTAACAGGTGTTTCTTGGAAATATTTATACATTGCCGCCGGTGTTATTTGTATTTTGCTATGTTTAGTTGCCATGAATACAAAGTATCCAGTTACTAAGAAACATACAGAAGAGAAAATTAACTTAAAAAGTTCTTTTAAATTAATGAAAGACCCTTATGCTTTAGGGTTTTCATTGGCCATTGCGCTCTATGTAGCTACTGAAGTAGCCATATACGTTTGGATGCCTACTTTGCTTGGAGACTATACGGGTTCGATGGTTTGGCTTGCTACTTATGCGTTAACTATCTTCTTTGTTTTACGTGCAGGCGGACGATTTTTGGGTGTTTGGATGCTAAAACACTTTAGTTGGCAAAAAGTTATGTTTTGGTTTTCATTAGCAGTATTTCTTTGTTATTTAGGCACTGCTTTAATGGGGGTAGACGCTGCTGTTGTGTTATTGCCTCTATCTGGCTTATTCATGTCAATGATTTACCCGACCTTAAACTCTAAGGGCATTAGTTGTTTTCCTAAGTCCA
Source organism: Colwellia sp. NW0002-52-1 (assembly GCF_057550865.1). Classification (NCBI taxonomy): domain Bacteria; kingdom Pseudomonadati; phylum Pseudomonadota; class Gammaproteobacteria; order Alteromonadales; family Colwelliaceae; genus Colwellia; species Colwellia sp. NW0002-52-1. The sequence goes on from NZ_BAAJLU010000016.1 coordinate 96,424, forward strand.
AGCATGGTGCAGTTGCAGGTGTTATATTATTCTTCACCGCGGTATCAGCTGCGATATCTCCTCTACTTATGGGAATTGTTAGTGACCTGTTTGGCCATGTCTCGTATGGCTTTTACTTGGCAACATTTTTTTCTGCTTTACTGTTTTTTGCGGCAATTTATAACCTCAGAGCTGACCCAACTAAACATATAAAAACTAATTAATTAATGATAATTATCAATCGATTAATTTAAGAAAACAAATTGTACAAAAAAAAGACTTGCAAATATTGGCATTTCTGCAAATAATTAACTTAATCGATTAAGTTAATTATTTAAACAATAACTAACTTTGATTAATAAAATTAACTATAAATATATTAATACAATAAACTTTAAAAACATGGGGTGAGAAAATGAAACAAGCTACTCATAATAAATTTTTACTAAGCGCATTAGCCATGGCTATTTGTACTGGCTTAAATGCCGCAGAAATAGACGACACTAAAACTGCAGAAGCTGAAAGAAAAGGTCTTGATTTTGAACGCATCGTTGTAACTGGCTCCGCTGGTAAAGGTACAACAGTGATGGCATCAAGTGTTTCTGTAAGTAGCTTGTCATCTGATCAAATTGAAGTAACTACGCCAAGAAGTTCAGCAGAAGCTTTTAGATCTATCCCTGGAATTCGTTCTGAATCTTCTGGTGGTGAAGGTAATGCTAATATCGCTGTACGTGGACTTCCGGTTGCGGCAGGTGGTGCAAAATTTTTACAAATTCAAGAAGACGGTTTACCAATTGTACAATTTGGTGACATTGCTTTTGGTAATGCGGATATTTTCCTTAGATTAGATAGCACAATGGCGTCAATTGAGTCTATTCGTGGCGGGTCTGCATCAACATTAGCAACCAACTCACCCGGTGGTATTATCAATATTATCAGTAAAACCGGTGAGTCTGAATCAGGTAGTGTAGCCACGACTATTGGTTTAGATTACGACCATACACGAACAGATTTCGAATTTGGTAGTGAAATTAACGATAGCATGTATTTTCATGTTGGAGGATTTTATCGCCAAGGTGAAGGCCCAAGAGAAGCAGGTTACACCGGTAATCAAGGCGGACAAATAAAGGCTAACATCACCAAAGAATTTGACAAAGGTTACGTAAGACTTTACTACAAGCATTTAGACGATAAAACAATTGCTTACCTACCTATGCCGGCAACTTCTAACGGCAAATCAGTGGGCAGTTTCGACCCATCATCTGATACACCTCATTCGGCATATTTCACATCAATATTGTCAACCGATGGCGATGGTAACTTACGTCGTGCAGATATGCGCGATGGTATGAATCCTAAAGTTGATTCGGTGGGTGTAGAAGCTGTATTTGACTTAGGTAACGATTGGTCAATTGAAAACAGATTTAGAACATCAAGTACTAAAGGTAGCTTTACTTCACCATTTCCAGAAAGTATCCAAGCTAGCCAAACTCTGGCTGATAGTTTAGCTGGACCAGCAGCCACTTTAACTTATGCTAATGGGCCATCACAAGGTGAAACGTATACGGGTGCCAACTTAATGCGCATTCACACCTTTGATGTTGAAATGAGCAACTTGGATTTTATGGTTAATGATTTAAAGATATTAAAAACCTTTGGTGATACTAATATTACATTTGGTTATTACAAATCAATACAGAATATTGAACAGTCATGGCTTTGGAATTCTTACTTGTCAGAAGTTAAAGGCGATAATGCTGCACTTATCAATGTTTCAGCGGCTGATGGTACAAGTTTTTCTGACAGCGGTTTAATTGCTTATGGCGTTCCTGCTTGGGGTAATTGTTGTACGCGTAATTACGATCTTCAGTACGATATTACAGCCCCTTATATTGCTGTTAATTCAGTTTTTGGTGACTTAACGCTTGATGCAAGTGTTCGTCACGACAGTGGTGAAGCAACAGGTACATATGCTGGTGCGGTGCAATCGGAAATCGATATGAATCGCGATGGTAATATTTCAGAGCCTGAAAAGAGTGTTTCGTCGGTCAATAATAGTTCGCCTTCTATCGTTAATTACGATTGGAGCTACACATCTTATTCTGTCGGCGCTAACTACATTCTAAATGATGATCTTGCCATTTTTGGTCGAATTAGCCATGGTGGTAGTGCAAATGCTGACCGTTTAGCTTTTGGTAAAATTGCTGCTGATGGCTCTGTTGCAGAGCAAGATGCCGTTGATGAAGTTGACCAATTTGAAGCTGGTGTTAAATATCGCCAAGATAATTTATCTGTATTTGCAACGGCCTTCTTTGCTGAAACGCAAGAGCAAAACTTTGAGGCAACTAGTCAGCGATTTACTGACCGTGTTTATGAGTCATACGGAATCGAATTAGAAAGCGCTTATTACATTGGAGATTTCGATATTCGAGGTAACTTTACTTGGACTGACGCAGAAATTACCAAAGATGAGATTAACCCAACTACCGTTGGCAATACTCCTAGACGTCAAGCTGATTTTGTTTATTCACTAACCACTCGCTATAACTTTGATAAAGGCTCTGCGGGCCTAAGTCTAATTGGTACAACAGAAGCTTACGCACAAGATGGTCTTGATCAAGGTGTAGATAATATCCTTAAATTTGATGGTTACACGCAAGTAAATGCTTTCGCTCAATATTACTTATCTGACGGGTTTAGTATTGCTCTGAATATTAATAATCTATTTGACGTTTCAGGTATCACAGAAGCTGAAGAAGGCACTATTCCTGCTAATGATATTATCAGAGCAAGAACCATTAACGGTAGAACATCAAGCGTAACGCTTAAGTATGATTTTTAACTGTTAATAACTTTTCATATTAAATCAACAATAAAAGCCCATGAAAATGGGCTTTTTTAAAAGGTAAATTTATGTTTTCATTACTCAGTTATGGAGAGGTCCTTGTTGATTTCTTACCAAACACCACAGATGGAGCTTATCAACCCTTAGCTGGCGGCGCACCTGCAAATGTTGCGGTAGCCTTTGCCAAGTTAGGAGGTAATAGTTATTTCGCAGGTGGTATTAGCAACGATAATTTTGGCAGCATGTTAATACAGCAATTGCAGCATGAAGGTGTAAATACGACATACGTAAATACTGTTAAAAATGCCAATACAGCTATAGTTTTGGTAAGTCTAGACCACACTGGAGAACGCTCTTTTACTTTCTATCGTCATGATACGGCTGATATGTATTACGAAAAAAGCCAGATTGATTTAATTAAATGGCAAGATATTAACGTTTTTCACTATTGCTCAAACACGCTTACAAATGAACAAAACCATAATAATACGCTCTATGCGTTAGGTCGCGCTAAGGCGAATAACGTATTGATAAGCTTTGACGTAAATTTGCGTCAACAACTTTGGGCTGATTTAAGCTTGCTCCCAACAAGAGTTGAAAGATGTATTACTGAAAGCCATATCGTCAAACTGAGTAAAGATGAAGCCTATGATTTAGCTTTAATTAAAGGTGTAGATATACCAAGCTATGTCAATTTTATAATGTCGTTAGGGGTTAAGCTTGTCGTAATTACTGATGGTGCTAATGAGGTTCAAGCCATTAGTTCTGACTACTCTTTAAACATTGAAGTGCCAAAAATAAATGCTTTAGATACAACCGCTGCAGGGGATAGTTTTATTGCAAGCTTCTTGTTTTCTCTCACTCAGCATGTAAATACAAATCAAAAAGACTTATTCGACGTATTACAAGATCAGGCTATTGTTAAGTCCGCAGTGCTATTTGCGAGTAAATGTGGATCGTTAACTTGCCAAAAAATGGGCGCATTCTCGGCTTTACCCTCAATTAACGAGTTATAGCTCAAGTTGTTATTTTATTCGACTTTGCAATTAATAGTATTTTAAGTAATAGAGCCACTCTCGGAAGAGTCACTTGACATAACCAAGAAGTATTATAATTTCGCGTTCAAGTTCTTTGTATTTTTTAGGTTTTCAGGGGCTAGGTCATTATTTCAACGAACCTGACCCCGCAGGTACCACAGGTAATAACTAGGGCGGGCAATAGGTCTGTTTAAACTTTTTACGGCTTTTGATCTAACCACCACGCTTCCATAATGCGTACATTTTTCAAATTAGATTTAAAAAACAAGTCGGCAATGTCGCCAACAAAAGGAATAACACCTAACAAAAAATCTAGCGCAATATTCCATAACATTTTCATTCTAAGCACTCTTGGTACTTGCATAGATTTTGCCAAACCAACAATGCTGAGCGATAAGCCGGTCATTATAAGATCGCCCACGACAGGAATAAGGCCAACAATAAAGTCTAAACCTAATCGAATACCCAAGATGGGGACACGTATTTTAGCGTCAGCTAAATTAGCTAATTTTTGTGCTTTTAATAATGCCTTAGGTGCTTGCTCTAAGTCGTTCATACATTCCTTAATGTTAAATATTACAAATAAATTATCACAGCTGTGCCGGGGTTTTCAAATTTCAGGCAATAAAAAAGCCTTACCGAAGTAAGGCTTGAAATGCTCGCTGTGTGGTCTAGTAAACTAGCTTCTTTTTATTTATTTCTTTATTTTTATTATTGTTTTTCTTTAGCGCGGAACATTTATAGCAAAGGCCTTTTATGGGTGCAACAACTTTAATAGAGCATATATTCCACGAAAATATTCGTATAAGTTAAACTTAATTACTTACTGCTTGGTCAAGTTTTTAGTCTTTAAAAATACATAATCAGATTTTTTCAATTTATAGTTAGCTTTTATGTTTTATTGAAAAGGTGGTGAATGATAAAAAAATATTAAATATCAAAAGGTAATAGGCTTGTTTTTAAATCTATATTTTACTAGTTAAATGTACTAGTCTGGTTAACCAC
>NZ_BAAJLU010000017.1:0-96367 GCF_057550865.1 Colwellia sp. NW0002-52-1
TTTTAAACAATATTTTATATTTATGAATTTCGTTAACACACTTACTTCTCTTCTCGTGCTCGTCTTGGTCTTAAGATCCAAGCGTGGTTGATATTGTGTGTGAAAAATAAAGTAAAAAGATTACAACAATAAACCCTCGCTCTGAAAAGAACGGGGGTTTTTTTATTGCTATTTATACTCATTAAACTTGATTAATAAAGGGATTACATATGACAAAAGAGCTATTTTCAGGGGCTGAACTGGTAGTAAAAGCCCTGTCAGCATTGAAGGTTAAATATCTATTCGGATACCCTGGCGGTACGGTATTAGACATTTATGATGCGCTGTTTAGACAAAATGACGTTGAACATATTCTAGTGCGTCATGAACAAGCTGCAACACATATGGCAGATGGTTTTGCTCGGTCAACGGGTGAAGTTGGCGTTGTACTGGCTACATCGGGGCCTGGCGCTACTAACTGTATAACCGGTATAGCAACTGCATATATGGACTCAATTCCTATGGTAGTGCTATCAGGCCAAGTACCTACAGGTTTAATTGGAGACGACGCCTTTCAGGAAACAGATATTGTTGGTTGTTCGCGCCCAATCGTAAAGCATAGTTTTAATTGCCGTAATGTTGTTGATATTCCTAATACGATCGCGAAAGCTTTTTATATCGCTAGTACTGGACGACCTGGCCCTGTAGTTATCGAACTACCAAAAGATATTTTAATGCCTCAGTATACCGCCGAGTATGTATTTAACGCTGACGTTAAAATGCGCTCTTATAATCCAACCGTTACTGGGCATCATCGGCAAATCAAAAAAGCGGTACAAGCAATAACAAAAGCAAAAAAACTTGTTGTTTATTCTGGCGGTGGCGTAATTATCGCTAACGCAGCCGCATTGTTAACTGAACTTGTAGAGAAACTAAATGCCCCTGTTACTAATACCTTAATGGGATTAGGCGGAGTATCAGGTACACATGATAATTTTATCGGCATGCTAGGTATGCATGGCAGCTTAGAGGCAAATAAAGCCATGGCAAATGCTGATGTAATATTAGCTTTAGGCGCAAGGTTTGACGACAGAGTTACAAACAATGTTAAAAAGTTTTGTCCTGACGCGACTATAGTTCATGTTGATATTGATCCCACCTCGATCTCTAAAACCATTAATGCCCATATTCCGGTAGTTGGTTTAGTCGATATTGTTATTAAACAATTACTTGTTGAACTTGAAGACAAACAATTTACTGTTAACAAAGCAGAAAACCAATTATGGTGGCAGCAAATCGAGCAATGGCGCGCGGTTAACAGCGTAAGTTATGATCAAACAGGCGATAAAATTAAACCTCAGCGTGTTATTGAATCAATGTATAAAGCGACAAACGGAGAAGCTTATGTCTGCTCTGACGTGGGACAACACCAAATGTTTGCTGCCCAGTACTACCCTTTTGCTAAGCCTCGCCAATGGATTAATTCTGGTGGTCTAGGCACTATGGGCTTTGGTTTGCCTGCTGCTATGGGCGTTAAGCTAGCTTTTCCAGACAGCCATGTAATTTGTATTACGGGCGACGGGTCAATTCAAATGAACATACAAGAGCTATCAACTTGTCTGCAATATAACTTACCCGTTGTTATTATCTCACTAAACAATCGCTCTTTAGGCATGGTACGCCAATGGCAAGACATGGTATACGGCGGACGACACTCTTCTTCATACATGGAGTCTTTGCCTGATTTTGTCAAACTTACTGAATCTTACGGTCATGTTGGCATGCAAATAAATAACCTTGAAGAGTTAGATGATAAAATTAAACAAGCTTTCGCGATAAAAAAACGTTTAGTTTTTGTTGATGTATTAGTAGATGAAAGTGAGCATGTATACCCGATGCAAATTCGTACCGGTGCTATTGATGAAATGTGGATTAAAAAAGGAGTTAAAGCATAATGCGCAGAATATTAGCCATTTTACTAGAAAACGAGGCAGGCTCACTTTCTCGCATTGTTGGATTATTTTCACAAAGAGCCTTTAATATTGAAAGCCTAACAGTTGCACCAACTGAAGACGACACCTTATCTCGTATAACCATTGTTACTAAAGGTAATGATAAAATACTCGAACAAATTGTTAAGCAAGTGAATAAACTCATCGACGTGATTAAAATTACTGACTTGACCGAACGCAGTCATGTGGAGCGCGAATTACTCTTAATTAAAGTGTTAGCGATGAACGAAAAGTCGCGCAGCGAAGTAATGCGAATTACTGATATTTTTAGAGGCTCGGTTATAGATATAGGTAAACAAGTTTATACCATTCAATTAACCGGCAACGCCGATAAAATCAATGCTTTTATTACTACTCTAGCTAACGAAACCGAAATAATTGAGTCAGTTAGATCGGGATGTGTGGGTATTGCTCGTGGCGAAAAAGCGCTAAGGATCAAACAATAAAACGTTGAGCACAGCCTAATGAATAATACCAAGTTGGTTAATTAGGCACTCTATTTTTTGTTTACAGCATAAAGTAAAAAGCCAGCTAGATGCTGGCTTTTTTTCAAACTAAATTAAAGCTAAATGCGTTAAACAGTTTTACTTTATTATTTTAGAAAATCTACGGCGTAAACCAACAAGTGCGAGTAAGAAAATACTGCTTAAACCTAAGCCTGCACCTTGTCGCTCAACTTTCTCTTCAACCGCACTACAGTCTTCAACTTCACCTGCTATTGGCTCTAGAGTTACAGCACGAACAACATCTTCAAATAATTGTTCACCTTTGTCATCAAGCATTAAAACACCTTTTGAATCTCGACGAGGTACTCTAATTAATGCCGTGGCTGAAATTTCATCTTCATCATTGATAGCACGTGCTTCAATAATAGTGTAATCAGTTTCACAGGTTAAAAAGTCATTTAAGTCGGTAAAGGTTTTACTGATTGTGTCGTAGATAAAGCCATGTGTTCTTCTTGATGTACCGTTACTATCATTATGTGTTTCAATTTCACCTTCACCAACAATTTTACCACTTGCGTTAATAGATCGAGCGGTACTCGAACTACCTGTAAAAAAGTCTGTAGGTAGAATCATTTCCATTGATTCAGGGTTAGTATCTACATGATAAAATTTAGTACGTAAGTTACCATTTACAAAAGTAGATACATGCCCTACTGCTATGCCTGCATCGTTAATATCGTAGGCACGCGAATCAAAATATTTACCGTGATCTTCAGTAAAATCAGTAACTAGGCCATTTTTATAAACAACCGCATATAAGCTTCTAGCTTCGTTAGTACTTGGGTTAGTCTCATCTTCATCAACCCAACCATGTGCATAACCAACCGCTACACCTTGATTATTTATCGCTTGCGCATAATTAACATATTCACGGTCATCATCAACATGCGGAGTAACTAATTGCCCTAATACCTCAGAGCTTATAATACCTTGCTCATCAATCGTCCATTTAATCGCTTCTGTATTATAAACCTGTTGAATAACTTGTTGAACACAAGCTTTAAAAGGTAAGTCATCAAGTACATCAGGATCAGCACAACCACCGGTTTCGTCAGCAAAAAAATCAAGTGCATTTTGATCAATACTCGTACTAGCATAACCAACAGCAAAGTGGTTTTCGCTGATATCTAAAATAGCAGACTCTCCGCCAAAACGCTGTTCTTCAGGTAAATCAGTTTCACTCGGCGGAATAATTTCAATAATACTCGCCCCGCCATCTGAAGAGAAAAAACCACGAGTGGTAAATTCACGCAACCAATGTGTTACTTCTTCGTCATCACTTTTAGTAAAATCTAGCGGTAAATAAGGTGCTGATGCATTGCCATATACCCAACCTTCATTGGTTATACCACTGATAAATTCTTTTGTTGAGCGGGTATAAATATCAGTGCCTTCAAACTTTTCATCAAAAACATTGAATAACTCTGTATCACCATTAAAATTGGTCATGGCATAAATATCGCCAACTTGTTGATAAAGAGAGTTGTCTGCTCTTGATTGCAAAAACCTTATCACCCAAGACAGATCATTAGCCGTTGGGTTACCTGCTCGCAGTGCGGTTTCATCTTCAATATCTTCTAAGTCATGAACACTTTCGTGACCATTGTCAGCTAAGAGTACGATGAAGTCATAGTCATCTTCGTCTAAATACTGAAATTGAACGGGGAAATTATAAATATCGGTGCCTGATATCGCAGCTTCACCATTATTATTCTCTTGTTGTGAATAAGTGTATTTTAATGAAGAAACATCACCTTTATCGATGACTTGGTATGTTGCTGCATTAACGGCGGATAGTCCTAATGCACTAGTAATACCTAATGCTAAAATTGATTTTACAAATTTGTTCATGTAACTACTAAACTCACTTTCGTTATTAATCATCTAATTCTTGCCATCTAGCGTAGGCAACTTCGAGTTTGGACTCACTAATAGCCAACTCGTTCAATATTTTATTACTTTGCTCTTGGCTTTGACTAAAGAAATCTGCTTGATTCACCTTTGCTTGTAATTCTGTAATCAAATTTTCAAGCGTATCAATTTGCCCAGGCAATTCTTCTAACTCTCTTTTTTCTTTAAAAGATTGTTTCTTCTTCGCTGGAACTGCTGGTTTTTGCTCAGTCTTCACCGGCTTTTCATTAGCCTTTGCTTTAATAACTGGCTTTGCCATTGCTTGGCGCTGTTGATCTTTATGTTCGAGATAACTATCAACATCATCATAACCACCCACTATTTGTGAAATATGGCCTGTGCCATCAAAATATAAACAACTACTTACACAATTGTTCACAAAGTCACGGTCATGGCTGACTAAAATAACGGTTCCTGCGTAATTTGCAACGACTTCTTCTAATAACTCTAATGTTTCTATGTCCAAATCGTTGGTTGGCTCATCGAGAATCAGTAAGTTACTTGGACGCAAAAATAACCGAGCGAGTAATAAACGGTTTTTCTCACCACCCGATAATGCACGTACCGGCGTGCGTGCGCGTTTAGGACTGAAAAGAAAATCTTGTAAATAACCCAATACATGGCGTGGTTTTCCATTCACCATGACTTCTTGTTTACCTTCACCCACAATTTCTTGTACTGTTTTCTTTAAATCTAATGCATCGCGATGTTGATCAAAATAAGCAACTTCTAAATTAACACCTGAGCGCATTTTTCCGCTAGTTGCTTCAAGGTTACCCATGATCATTTTAATCAAGGTCGATTTACCGGTACCATTGGCACCAATAAAGGCAATACGATCGTTGCGGGTGATCAGTAAATCTAAATTTTTAATAATAACTTTGTCATCAAAAGCAATACTAATATCTTCAGCTTCAAAAACGAGTTTGCCAGAGCGATCGCCTTGGGTAATGTTCATGGTACTTTGATTACGCACATCTCGACGAGCTTGACGTTCGTTTCTAAGTTTTTCAAGCGCTCTAACTCTGCCTTCATTTCGAGTACGTCGTGCTTTAACGCCTTGTCTTATCCAAACTTCTTCTTCGGCTAGTTTTTTATCAAACAATGAGTTTTGTTGTGCTTCAACTTGCAAGTCATGGGCTTTTTGCTCAATGTATAAATCGTAATTGCCTGGGTAACTTTTCAAAATACCTCGGTCAAGATCGATAATACGGGTAGATACCCCTCGAATGAATGCCCTATCATGACTAATGAACAGTATGGTGCCAGCAAAATCTTTTAAGAAAGTTTCTAACCATAAAACACTTTTAATATCTAAATGGTTGGTAGGCTCGTCCAATAATAAAATATCTGGTGCCGTTACCAGTGCTTTCGCCAAGGCTAACTTACGTAACCAACCACCAGAAAGGTCGCAAATTTTATCTTCTGGATTCAATGCCAGTGTCGTCATCACTTGTTCGATGCGCTGTTCGTCTTGCCATGCGTTTGCCACTTCAAGTTGTTCTTGAATTTTTGACATTTTGGTAAGGTTTTTTTCAGATGGATCTTCAGTAACCTCATGAATAATGGCATGGTAGCGTTTAATTAAGTCTGCGTTTTCCTTCACACCCTGTGCAATATAATCAAACACACTAATATCTGAAGACTCTGGTGGATCTTGCTCCAACATTGCCACTTGCATCGTGCTCGATTTAAGGATCTGACCATCGTCTAAAATTTGAAAACCCATTAATACTTTCATTAATGTTGATTTTCCAGCGCCATTTCTACCAACCAAACAAATTCTTTCGCCTGTTTGTATACTTAAGTCCGCTTTATCTAGGACCTTGTCTTCACCAAAGGCTAATTCACCTTGGGAAATACGAATTAATTCCATAAACTACAATAACTCCAAAATTTGTTTCTGTTCAAATGGCCAAAATAATTTTTCTTGATCTGATAAACGCTCAAGTACAGGAATACTGATACGGTATAAATCAAGCAGCTTCTCATCATCAATAATGTCGATCACGCTAATATCAGCCTCGGGCATAACCGCCAAACATAAGGCTAAAGCGTCTTCACATAAATGACAGCCTTCACTGCCATAAAGTTTAAATTTTACCGACATCTTAACTAACCTTGCGGGTGATCAACCAACTATTATGTATATGTTTGTTACGCTGAAAATCTTTATCGCGCGTTTTATCACTCAACTCTTGCACCTTTAACCCTAATGCGGCTACCGCGTCAAAATCCATTTTAAAGTTGCGTTTATTATTGGTAAATATTAACTCGCCGCCATCAGCTAGTGAGGCTACGCCATCAGTTATTAAGTTAATGTGATCACGTTGAACGTCAAAACTTTCGCCCATTCGCTTTGAATTAGAAAAAGTTGGCGGGTCAATAAACACTACATCAAATTTTTGTTCGTTCTTTTTCAGCCATTGTAAGCAGTCTGCTTGCACAAAGTCGTATTTATGGCCACTGAGGTTATTCAAAACAAAATTGTCTTGCGCCCAACTTAAATAAGTATTCGACATATCAACCGTTGTTACACTGCTAGCACCATGCAAGGCAGCTTGTAATGAAACCGAGCCAGTATAAGCAAATAAGTTAAGCAATAATTTGCCTGCTGATTTTTTAGCAACAATTTGACGGGTTTTACGGTGATCTAAAAATAGCCCGGTATCTAGGTAATCCCAAAGGTTAACTTTTAATTTAGCGCCATATTCGTGCACCACCATAGATTTTTTAGTTTGCTCAACACGCTGGTATTGATCTTTACCTTTTTGCTTTGCTCGAGTTTTAATAATAACTTTATCAGTAGCAACGCCGAGTACTTTAGGCGCAAAATAAACCACCTCTTGTAATCGTTTCGCTACTTTTTCAGGCTCAATAATAGCCGGAGCAGTGTATTCATGTATAACGAGATGATCGCCATAAACATCAACGGCAACATTATACTCAGGAATATCAGCATCGTATAAACGGTAACATTCAATATTTTCTTGTTTAAGCCAATTCTTTAAATTCTTTTTGTTTTTCAGCAAACGATTACCAAAATCTGAATTTTTTTGTTCAAATTCTGCATTAACATTGCTGCTAGACACTTGTTTATCATCGAGATTATAAAGTGCAAATTGACAGTCTAACGACCCGTTCTTAAACTTATAACGTTTTAACGTCACCATTTTCATCATGGCTAGCAATTCAACATTTGCGGTTAAAACGGCTATACGCCAATTAACAAATTGTGCTTTAAATGTTTGGCCTAATAAAGCAAAGCTTTCTACAAGCTCAGGCAGATCACCTATTCGTTCACCATAAGGTGGATTAAATAAAATCGTTCCTTTGGGCCCAAAAGCATTTTTCATGTCGTTGGCATTTTTACACGAAAATTCGATAAAACGTTGCACGCCAGCATTTTTAGCATTTTGTTGCGCGGTTTTTAATACTCGGCTATCAAGGTCAATACCAAAAACTTTCGTTTTAAGCTTTGTTAGACCAATATGTGATTGTTCAATGGCGGCAGATTTAGCCGCTTTCCATGCCTCTGGCTGGTGTCCTAACCAAGAATCAAAGCCCCATTGTATTCTATCTATACCCGGCGCATAACCTGCGGCCATTAATACAGCTTCAATTACGATAGTGCCTGAGCCGCACATAGGATCAACTAAAGGCTTAGTGGTATCGTCTAACCAACCAGAACGCGTGATAATTGCAGCCGCTAAATGTTCTTTCAACGGTGCAGCGCCAGAATGCTCACGATAGCCACGCTTAAACAAGCTACGTCCTGAAAAATCTAAATAAATAGCGACTTTTTGTTTTAATAAGCGTGCTTGAAAGCTCACTTGTGGTGATGACTTATCTACAGAAGGACGTTCTTCATTTAAATCGCGAAAATGATCGACAACGGCATCTTTAACGGTTAAAGCGCCAAATTGGCTGTTTCTGATTTCATCACTGGTACCGACAAAATCAATGGCAAAGGTACTATCAACAGAGAATTGTTCAGACCAATTTATCGATTTAGCAACGCCATAAAGCTCATCTTTATTTGTTGCATCACCTTCAGCCAACTTTAAAAGGATTCGAGTTGATAAGCGAGAATGTAAGCAAACATGGTAAGCATGTTCGATAGTAGAATTAAAATAAACGCCTTCAGGCTTCTGAACAACTTGTTCGGCTTTTAAATCTTTAAGTTCTTGCGCCAGTAATATTTCGATACCGGGTGAAGTTAATGCTAAAAATTGCTGCATAGAGGTTTTCCAATCTAATTTATGCCGCGATTATAAACAAAGACACGTTCTACTTATAGGCATTTTACAAATTAGCAGTAACTATCTAAGAAGTTATGTCTGTTTTATTTAAATTTCAGTTAAATTTATGCTGATTGGATGAATTCCGACTCATTAAAGTGCAAAAAAACAGCAAGTAAAAAATAAATCAAATTAATAACTAAAATAAACTTAAAACAGGTTGCAAATCAGATGATGTATCCTTATTATACGCCTCGCTTTCAGGTAGCAAGCAATTGCAGCTAAAAAGTATTCTTTAAGTTAGAATCAAAATAAACTAATCGGACGCGGGATGGAGCAGTCTGGTAGCTCGTCGGGCTCATAACCCGAAGGTCGTTGGTTCAAATCCAGCTCCCGCAACCAATTCTTTTAGAATGAATTAAAACTTCTAAGGCTTCCTACTTTGTTGTAGGTCATTCGGACGTGGGATGGAGCAGTCTAAAAGTTCAACCTCGTCGGGCTGCTTTTTATAACTAGCCGAAGGTCGTAGATTCAAATCCTACTTCCACAACAAATTCTTAAGTTTGAATTAAAACAACTTGGCTTGTCTATTAAATTAGACCATTCGGACGCGGGATGGAGCAGCCTGGTAGCTCGTCGGGCTCATAACCCGAAGGTCGTAGGTTCAAATCCTGCTCCCGCAACCAATTCTTAAGTTTAGAATCAAAACAAACTAATCGGACGCGGGATGGAGCAGTCTGGTAGCTCGTCGGGCTCATAACCCGAAGGTCGTTGGTTCAAATCCAGCTCCCGCAACCAATTCTTAAGTTTGAATTAAAACAACTTTGCTTGTCTATTAATTTAGACCATTCGGACGCGGGATGGAGCAGTCTAAAAGTTCAACCTCGTCGGGCTGATTTTTATAACTAGCCGAAGGTCGTAGATTCAAATTCTACTTCCAAAAATTCTTAAGTTTAGAATCAAAATAAACTAATCGGACGCGGGATGGAGCAGTCTGGTAGCTCGTCGGGCTCATAACCCGAAGGTCGTAGGTTCAAATCCTGCTCCCGCAACCAACTTTTTATAAGTAAACTCCAGCTAATACTTCACTATATTTCTATAACTCTATACTCCAAAGTATTGATTTGATTAGAACCCCTTAATTATCAGTCAAACTTGTATAATCTCATTAAAATACTCCCAAACTTAATTTTACAAATTTCGCAACATTACTTTCAAATAAAGAATTCAACCTAATACTGCATTTAAATCCTTAAATACTCTCTAAGTACGCGTGAAGATAATGTAATATATGTGGTGTGTTTTCAAAGAAATGAATAACCAACTATAAAGAGATTATTTTGATGAATAACGAATTTACTCATATTAATGCTGATGGCGATGCCCACATGGTAGACGTTACCGAAAAAAAAGTGACTGAACGCACTGCAATCGCTCAAGCTTATATTGAAATGTCAGCGCAAACTTTAGCTATGATTGTTGAAGGTAAACACCACAAAGGTGATGTTTTTGCTACCGCACGAATCGCAGGTATCATGGCGGCTAAAAAAACCAGTGAGCTTATTCCACTTTGTCATCCGTTAATGCTAACAAAAATTGAAGTAGATATAGTTGCAGAGCCTAACCATAATCGCGTTAAAATCACCGCATTGTGTAAACTTTCCGGTAAAACAGGCGTAGAAATGGAAGCATTAACTGCAGCGTCAACAGCGGCACTCACCATTTACGATATGTGTAAGGCCGTTCAAAAAGATATGATAATTACCAATATTCACTTATGTGAAAAGCAAGGTGGAAAATCAGGTAGTTATTTTCATAATGCAGAAACTATTTAGAGACGTAATAATGATTAAAGTTCTATTTTTTGCTCGCCTTCGCGAACAATTATCTACTGACAGCTTAGAAATTTCTCCAATCGATAATATGACCACAGATCATATTCGACTACAACTTGCTGATAAAAATGAAACATGGGCTAAGTTAATGAGCGCAGATAGCTTACTTGTTGCGGTTAATCAACAGATCACAGATTGGTCACATAACGTAGTATCAGGTGATGAAGTTGCCTTTTTCCCTCCTGTTACTGGTGGTTAAGATGATTTTCGTACAACATAATGACTTTAGTGTTGCTGATGAATACCAAAAACTTTGTACAGACAACCAAGATGGTGCCATTGTAACTTTTATTGGTAAAGTAAGAGACTTCAATGAAGGGCTTGGCGTTCATGGACTTTCTCTAGAGCATTACCCTGGTATGACTGAAAAGGTGCTAAGTGACATAGAAGCTCAAGCGCGCGAACATTGGCCGTTGAATAAAGTCACTATTATTCACCGCGTCGGCGACTTAACACTTGGAGAACAAATTGTTTTTATTGGTGTAACTAGCCCACACCGCAAAGCAGCCTTCTCCGCTTGTGAATTTTTGATCGATTTTTTAAAAACCAAAGCACCGTTTTGGAAAAAAGAACTTACCACACAAGGTACTAAGTGGTTAGACGCTAAAGCAAGTGATGACGAATCGTCAGAGCAATGGTCAGAAAAGCTCACTAAATAATCAACATTTAAACTAAAACTAGCGAGATATTCATGTTAAAAACCGGACGTTATCAACATTTCAAAGGTAATTTTTACCAAGTACTGCATATAGCAACTCACAGTGAAACAGAAGAATCTATGGTTGTTTATCAGCCTGAGTACGGTGAACGTGGTATTTGGGTTAGACCTCTTGCTATGTTTGATGAAACCATTGAAAGAGATGGAAAAACTATCAAACGTTTCGCTTATGTTGGTTAAGTTAAACTGGCTAAAAGGGAGTCGATTTTCATTCCCTTTATTCAGCGAATAACTCCCTTTTTTAAGTGTACATACCTCTATTTGCTGCTACTTTTCATATCTACAATGAAGCAAAAATTAAACTAGCATTTTTTTAGTGCATAATACCTTAACTTTTTAAAGTCGAGGATATGCCATGGCTAAGTTTACTCTAGCTACACTACTGCTCGTTAGCGTTCAAGCTAATGCCAATAACTGTCGTTCACTTAACGATTTTGATTGGTTGCAAGGCAAGTGGCAAACGCAAAAAGACCAGACGTTAACTACAGAAACTTGGCATAAATTAAGTGAAAACACTTTTGAAGGCACAGGAACAACACCAAATAGCGCTGAAAGCTTAAGGTTACTAGCAATGTCAGGCGAAATTTTTTATCTTGCAAAAGTTGCACATAACCCTAGTCCTATTGCCTTTAAGTTGGTCCAATGCAAAGATAAATCCTATATCTTTGAAAACAAGTTACATGACTTTCCAAACAAAATTGAATATCGAAAAATCAGCAAAACCGCCCTACAAATAATAGTAAGCGGTAAAGACGAAAAGTCATTCTCCATCCAGTTACATCGTCGAGCCAATGAGAACGGCCCAAAGTAGTCTTATACCAATTGATATAAACAATCGATCATTCTAAAGCGGTTTAACTATCCAGTATCTACGTTGCTTTCAATCCCAATAGCCTGCTATTGCTCGACAATTGCTCCTGCATTGTTCTACTTACGGGCATCTATGCCCTAATCAATCAAGCGCCTTGCCACTGAAAATTTATCCTCGTTTAAAATTGACCGATTCATTAAATCAATTGGTATTAATTATTTATTTATGAAAAGGTTTAGTCAAAAAATAACATTAGTTTTCAACATTTGATATTGATTACGAAGATGTTAGTATTGTTTATTTCATCATCTAAAAATAAAAATTATAAAGCGAGTTGATGGTTTTCCCATTAAGTAGCATTATGCTAATCAACGTTTATAAGGACATGAAATGGTTAACGCAGGTGCGAATAAAAGTAATGATTATCAGCCGATAAAAACACTCAAGCTGTCAACTTTATTACAATCATTGAAACAGCTAGCAGTATTAAGAAAGTCATTTATAATCCCGGCATTACTATTTTTAGCCTATTACAGCTACCATTCCATTTATAAAAGTAATCAAGAAAAACAACAAACCATTGAAATCATCGCCTCGCCAAAAGTTAATGATATTTATTTTTTAGATTTTCGCCTTTTAAGTCATGATCTCAGACCGAATGAAAAGTACCGCCTTGCCAAAGTAGTTGATATAACCGGTGATATTATTACCTTAACCTATGGTGGATTTTACTACCCAAACCAACACGCAGTCATTAATAGCCTTTACTATGGTCAATTAACCTATAAAAATTATTTCGAAGCGAAACGCTATGATTTTAAACACCAACAGATTCTACAAAAACTTGATGACGGTGTTATATATCAAGCCATGCGCCCAATACGCGATAAGCTTTTCGGACAACGTATTAGTCCTGAGCAAAGAAAAATACGCAGCAGCATATACATACAAGGGCGCAGAGAAAACTTAACCGGTGAGGCTTTTCTTAAAGAAAAATTCAGTGAAACTAACTTGCAACAAGCATTTGAGTTATTTACTCAATCAGCAAATTACGACTTTGCTGATGGGCAAGTAAATTTAGCAGAAATGTATATTAACGGGCAATTCGTTGAAAAAGATTTAGGCAAGGCACTATATTGGCTAAATCAAGCATCATTACAAAGCCATAAACCTGCTATTTTAAAATATGAAATAATCTGTAAACAAGTTGCTAGTTGCCAAATATATGACTTTTTCCAAAATTTAGTCGCAGCAGGAGTTGATGTAAAAGTTCGAAAGTTAGACACTAAGGTTATGACTGATAACCTTAGTCAAAAGCGCTAATCTACGGTTAAAACTAGTTTACCGATATTAGCATTACTCAGCATAGTATGGTGAGCGATGTCGACTTCTTGCCAGTTAAAGTTTTTGTAAATAACGGGGTTTAGCGAGCCTGACTCAAAGCAATGATAAAAATCTTCAGTAAAGTCTTTTATTAATTGGCTTTTATATTTATCACTTCTACTGCGTAAAGTCGTCGCATGCATGTTTACGCGTTTTAATAACATTTTTGCCACATCTACACTTTCAGCATACCTTCCACCTAGCATCGAAAGCATAACAATGTGGCCATCTAATGCACATACATTAATGTTTTTATTAACATATTCGCCAGCAACAACATCTAAAATAACATCATAACTTCGACCCGCTTTTTTCGACCATTCAACGAAGTCTGTTTCTTGATAATTTATCGCCTCATCTGCACCTAATGTTTTGCATGCTAAGCATTTTTCGTTGCTACCAACGGTAACCGTGACATGGCAATTAATATATTTGGCAAGTTGAATCGCTGCTGTACCTACTCCACTTGCGCCAGCATGGATTAATACGTTAGTTTTTGGTTGTAAGTTAGCAATAGTAAATAAACACTGGTAGGCCGTTAAGAACACTTCTGCGATTGAAGCGCCTTCCACATAATTTAAATTGTGAGGTAGCTTTATTAAATGCTCTGTTTTTACTTTAACGTATTGCGCGTAAGCGCCGCCAGGCACTATAGCCAAAACCTTATCACCTTGTTGCCAATTTTGAGCTGATTTACCCAAGGCAAAAAGCTCACCACAAGCCTCAATACCTAATATAGAAGATTCACCTGGCGGTGCGGGGTAATTACCTTGCCTTTGCAAAATATCCGCGCGATTAACACCAATAGCGCTAACTTTAATTAGGCATTCATCGTCATTAATTGTTGGTATTTCAGTTTCTTGAAAGCTTAATTCTTGCTCTTTATTAAATGCTATATAACGCAATATCTTTCCTATTTCTTAATTAACTAATTAACTAATTAACTAATTAACTAATTAACTAATTAACTAATTAACTAATTAACTAATTAACTAATTAACTAATCATGAAGTTGTTTTTTTAAAGAAGTTAATCGGTATTAATACTAACAGTCTACCCTTAATTAACAGAAAAAAAATGATGTTCTTGCCAGGGTACTTTTTGCACTTCAACATTGCTAACTTCTGCCTCTGCTGGCCCATGCTCAAGCCACTTAATCATTTTTTTAATATTTTGCTCTTCACCACACATTAACACTTCAACATCACCATTGGTTAAATTACGTGCATAGCCACTCACACCATAGTCTATAGCAACTTGTTGACTAGAGACCCGAAAGTATATTCCTTGTACTTTTCCACTCACATGCGCCATATAACTTACCTTCATATTATTAGTCCTTAAACAAACTGATTGTTGTTGTTATTTTGATTTTCCATTCCTTTGACATTTATAAAATATCAAAGGAATTAAAAATAGTTAACATAGAGCATTGCACCTATGTGCTGCATTGACTAAACTCGCGCCATTATTATCGTTAATTATAAGTATAGGCATATGTCAGCAAGAATTTATTTAAAAGTTGCTCGTGAGAAATCATTACGCCGGAAACATCCTTGGATTTTTTCACAAGCAATCAACAAAATTAAAGGTAATCCTTTACTTGGTGATACTGTCGATATCTTTGATAACAAAGGGAATTGGCTTGCAAAAGGCGCATATTCTCCCGAATCTCAAATAAGAATTCGTGTCTGGAGCTTTAATATTGACGAAGAAATTGATAGTAATTTTTTTCGTAATAAATTGTTAAGCGCTCAAAAAAGACGCGATTGGTTTATAGAAAGTGGTGGCTTAACAGGCTATCGACTTATAGCAGGTGAATCTGACGGATTGCCTGGTATTACCATTGATAAGTACGACAACTTTATTGTTTGCCAACTACTGAGCGCCGGTGCAGACTTTCATCGTTACACGTTAGTAGAGTCTCTTAAAGAACTTTACCCCGGCTGTTATATTTATGAACGCTCAGATGTAGATGTTCGTAAGAAAGAAGGCTTAGAGCCCGTAACAGGTTGGTTAACAGAGCCGCAAGACTCTACCGAATGTATTATTGAAGAACATGGAATAAAAATTCATGTTGATGTTGCTCAAGGTCACAAAACAGGCTTTTATCTAGATCAGCGCGATTCTAGAGTTGCCGCCGGTAAGTATGCTAAAGGTAATAGCGTATTAAACTGTTTCTCTTATACTGGCACTTTTGCCCTGCACTGCGCTGCTGCTGGTGCTAAAGAAGTTATCAATGTTGATGTTTCAGAATCAGCATTAGATCTTGCAAAGAAAAATGCAGAGCTTAATAAACTAGAAAATAAGAACATTTCATTCATAAAGGCTGATGTTTTTAAATTATTGCGCCAATACCGTGAAGAAAAACGCACCTTTGATATGATTATTCTTGATCCGCCGAAGTTTGTTGAATCGAAAGCTCAACTAACCGGTGCTTGTCGAGGCTATAAAGATATAAACATGTTAGCAATGCAGTTACTCAAGCCCAATGGAACATTATTAACTTTCTCTTGCTCTGGTTTAATGGAATCGAGTTTGTTTCAAAAAGTTGTGGCGGATGCAGCACTAGATGCGAAAAGAAATGTTTATTTTGTTGATAGATTACACCAAGCGGCTGATCACCCAGTGTCGTCAAATTACCCAGAAGGTTACTACCTTAAAGGCCTTGTTTGCCAAGTGGAATAACATAAAATATTGTTGTAGCTAGTGTCTTATCTAGCTACAACTCAACGTTGTCATTTATAAATGTTTAATCAATTTCTGTAATATTAACGCCGATTAAATAACAATTCGCACTTTCTTCAGTAACCCTTACTACTTTGCCTTTGGCATCTAATGGCTGCACTGCATTGTTAGCCGACTGAACACTAATGCGCACCGCTGTATTCATTTCTAATGGGTGCTCCATTTCAATGGCGATTCCCGTTGCACTTAGGTCACGACAAGTGGCTAATACTTTACTGTTAGCTTCGTCGTCAATAATGGTTACTGTCACTTCACTGTTTAGCATCATGCGATAAAAGTTACGCTTATCATCGTAATTAACCATTACTACTCCAATGTGTTTTTATAGTTTGTATCATTTATACTAATCGTAACCAATACTGTCAAATTATTGTGTACTGAAATTAAGCATTTTCTTTCAAGTAATTTAACACCCGTTTTGCTGAAATGGGAAAAGGTGTTTTTAAATTTTGGGCAAAAAGCGAAACACGTAACTCCTCAATCATCCAATAACCTTGCTGCAGAGCTTTATTTAAAGGCTGCCCTTTAGGTTGTTGAGCAACAATACTGTCTAGTGCCTTTTGCACTTTTTCAACTTCTAACATTTTAAGTCGATCTTGATTAGGGTCAATTTGTAATTTTTCTAAACGGCGCAACATTGCTGTTAAATATCGTGCAATATCATTTAAACGCTGATACCCCGCTTTTGTAATAAAGCCTTTAAACACTATGCTTTCTAGTTGATTTTTAATATCGCCTTGCGATTGCACTACGTTTAACGACATTTTACCTTTCATTTTTTTTCTTACATCATGCGCTAAACTTAGCACCCGTTCTACTTTTATAGCCGCGCTTAATACACAGTCGGCTATTTCAGCACGAACATGCTCTTTGCAAGCGCTAAATTCAGTTTCAACTCTGGGTAACTCACCGTAATCGTTTACTAAAAATTGACAGCCTGCCACAATGCAGTCATCTAATAACTCATTTATTGAGCCAAAAGGGTTAAAATATAAACCTAATTTAGCTTTGTTGGGCAATTTTTCTTGTAAGTATTTGAGTGGCGAAGGTATGTTCAACAGAATAAGTCGGCTAACGCCGTCAAGCATGGCTTGTTCAGCTAAGCTTTCATGCTCAAAAAGCTCAATAGCAACTGATTTATTTTTATCTACCAAAGCAGGGAAAGCTTTGATGGTAATATTAGCGACTTTCTTTTCGTAACTTTTTGGTAAATTTTTAAAGTCCCACTGCGCAATATCGCTACGCTCAATGCCTTTATCTGCAACCTTTTTAATCGACGCTTGCACTTTACCTTGTAAGCTGTCTTTTAGTGTATCTAAGTTACGTCCTTGGTTTATTAACTTACCGTTTTCATTCACAACTTTAAAATTCATTAATAAATGAGGGACTAGTTCAGAGCCTTGCCAAGCATCTTCAGGCAATCGAACCCCGGTCATTCTTAATAACTGCTTTTCTAACGCAGCGGTTAGTGTAATACCTGAGTTTGTTATTGCAGCTAAACACGCCTCAGCATAGTTTGGAGCAGGCACAAAGTTGCGTCTTAATGCCTTAGGTAAGCTTCTAATAAGTGCTGTAATTAATTCCAGGCGCAAGGCTGGGATTAACCAATCAAATCCTGTGTTTTCTACTTGGTTCAATATGCCAACGGGAATAATCACACTGATACCATCATCAACGTCACCGGGGCTAAAGTGGTAGCTTAACGGTAATGTTAAACTTCCTTGTTGCCATGTTTCAGGGTATTCGTTTGCGGATAATTTGACCGCGCTTTCTTTTAATAAAAACGCTTTGGTAAAGTTTAGAAGTTTCGCATTAGATTGTTTTTGCTTTTTCCACCAAGCTAAAAAGCTGCGTTGACAAATGGCGGTTTCAGGAAGTTTTTCATCATAAAAATCAACTAACTGCTGCTCTTCAATTAAGAAGTCTTTACGACGAGCTTTTTGCTCTAGTAATTCAACTTCGTTAACGAGTTTTCTATTCTCTTTTAAAAACGATTCTTTGAGTGTGCTATCGCCATTAACAAGTGCTTCGCGAATAAAAATCTCTCGACAAGTTGCAGGCTCAATTCGATTGAAATTAATACTGCGCTTGGCGACAATAATTAAACCGTATAAGCTAACTTGTTCGAAAGCCATAACCGCGCCCTGCTTTTTCTCCCAATGCGGTTCGCTGTAGTTACGTTTAACTAAATGTTGCGCTAAGGGTTCAAGCCATAATGGGTCTATTTTAGCGGCCATGCGCGCAAATAAACGGCTCGTTTCAACTAACTCTGCCGCCATCAACCATTTGGGAGATTTCTTAGCCAGTGCTGAGCCTGGGAAAATGAAGAACTTGCTACCACGAGCACCTTTATACTCTCGATTTTCATCTTGTTGACCGATATGGCTAAGCAAACCCGATAATATTGCTTGATGCACAATATCAATATTAGCATTGCTGTTATTCTTTTCAGCTTCTTCAGATAGATCTAATTCGATTCGGCTCATCGGAATTTTTAATTCACGCAACGAATGCGTTAATTGGCTGTAAATATCTTGCCACTCTCGAATACGGACATACGATAGAAATTCTTTCTGGCACATTCGGCGAAATTGGTTATTTGTCAGCAGTTTTTGTTGTTGTTGGGCATAGTCCCATAACTTTAATAAGCTAATAAAATCAGACTGCTTATTTTTAAAACGGCCATGCTTTTCATCTGCTGCTTGTTGTTTTTCATGAGGTCGTTCACGCGGATCTTGAATACTTAACGCACTAACAATAATAAATATTTGCTCGATACAACCTAAGTCTGCCGCAGTTAAAATCATTTTAGCTAAACGCGGATCAATCGGGAATTTAGACAACGCCCTACCCATTGGCGTTAATTTAACGCGTGCTGAGTTCGCATTAATTGCCGCTAATTCTTCTAACAACTTAACACCGTCATTAATATTACGATTGTCTGGTGCTTGTACAAACGGGAAGTCGGTAATTTCCCCAAGATCTAAAGCCAGCATTTGTAAGATAACCGTGGCTAAATTGGTACGCAGTATTTCAGGATCGGTAAACTCGGGACGGTTTAAAAAGTCGTCTTCTGCGTATAAACGAATACATACACCTGAAGAAACACGACCACAGCGCCCTGCCCGTTGATTAGCACTAGCTTGGGATATAGCTTCTATTGGCAAGCGTTGTACTTTCGTGCGGTAACTATATCGAGATATTCTGGCCGTACCCGGGTCAATAACATATTTAATGCCCGGTACCGTCAAACTCGTTTCTGCCACGTTGGTGGCTAAAACGATGTTACGACCACTATGAGGTTTAAATATCAGGTTTTGCTCAGCAACAGTTAAGCGAGAATATAGCGGTAGAATATTGGTATGACGTAAATTAGCTTTTTCTAATGCCCGCGCAGTATCTCGAATTTCACGCTCACCATTAAGAAATACTAAGATATCACCATCACTTTCGCCTGCTCTACTTTCTGAGCTTAGCTCTTCAACAGCATTTAAAATACCGCTGATAACATCGGCATCACTGTCAGAGTCTTCGTTTAATTCATTCAACGGACGGTAGCGCATTTCTACTGGAAATGTTCTGCCAGATACTTCAATAATTGGCGCAGGAGCACCATTAGCGCTAGCAAAATGATGTGCAAATTTTTCTGGGTCTATAGTTGCCGAGGTTATAATTACTTTTAGATCTGGACGTTTAGGCAATATTTGTCGTAGATAGCCAAGAATAAAATCGATATTTAAACTACGCTCATGTGCTTCATCAATAATTAATGTGTCGTATTGGCGTAGCAAACGGTCTTTTTGCATTTCAGCCAGTAAAATACCGTCAGTCATTAATTTGATATAACTTTGCTCACCCACTTGGTCATTAAAGCGAACTTTATAGCCTACGGCATCACCTAACTTGGTATTAAGTTCATCGGCAATACGGTTTGCTACAGTTCTAGCTGCAATGCGTCGTGGTTGAGTATGACCTATTATTCCGTCAATGCCGCGACCTAGCTGCAAACATATTTTAGGGATCTGGGTTGTTTTACCTGAGCCAGTTTCACCGGCAATTATCACGACTTGATTTTCTGTAATAGCTTTAGCAATTACATCTACATTTTGTGAAACAGGTAAGCCTTCAGGATAACTTACTTTGGGTAAGTTGGTTAAACGAACTTGTTTATTTGCTATTGATTGCTCGATAGTCTTGGCTATTTGCTGTAACGCTTTTTCTTGCTTGTTTTGATCAGGTATTTTTTTTATACCTAATAAACGACTTCTTATACGCGCTTTGTCAGATAATTTAACTTGTTCTAGCAGGTCGAAAAGTGACTTTAAGGTAAAATTTTTATTCATTTTTTTAATAGCAGTAGACGTTACGGGAATTGCTGTAGACAAAAGAAGCTCAATACAGATAATAAAAAGCTATATTAACAGTTACTAACTACCTTGAGAAGTTTGAAAATTTGGTGATCTAAGTTGATTGCGATTATATCTGGGTTATCAACAAGAATATAAAGAATATTTCACTGAATTTTAGGCAAAAAAAAGCGGTTCGTTGAACCGCTTTTCTATAACTAGCTTATATGCATCCTGCATAAATATATAATGATCCCGCTTCATCCATAAAGAGCTTTTCCTTAGCGTTTCCTAGCAAATCATTTGCTGTCCATATTATCCTTAAAAGTAACTGTCCTAGTTACATCAATTGTCTGTTCTTATCATCCTGATAACAATTCCTTGACAATTTATCCTTCTATCCTTGTGAGACATCCTATCTCTTTGCTAATCTAAGCATCCTGTCGGCTATCCGTACCGTTATTCGTAATCCCTTTGTCTTCCTGACAATGGTTATATTAGACTAAGCACTAATTTAAAAAAGTAACTTGTATATAAATAAACACACCTCCCTTTCCCTTAGTCACAAAAAAGCAAATCAAAACAAAAGCTTAATCGACACCCAGGGATATACAACCACATAAAAAACTTTATATCCTACAGCAATGTAAGATATATCTCACATGAGTAAGGAACAATTGGGAGGGGATTATAAAATCATAAAAAAGACTATTTATCGCTATAAACCTAGAGGTGTTTAAAGCGATAAATACGGTGAGTTATTAAACTTAGCTGTTAGGCGTTTCTCGATAATAAACCATTAAAGAGCCTGAAACATTACCTACTTCTACTTCCTCTATAAACTGGTAATTAACATCATTAAAGAAATTTTTATATTTTTTACTGGTAGCATATACCGCAACACCTTCACTTTCAGTATGCTCACTAAGTATAGTATTTACCGCTGCCATTAAGTAATGACCAAAGCCATGATGTTGATGTAAAGGGTGAATGGCGATAAAAGATAGCATGTGAAATTTTTTCAAAGGCACCGCAGCTAAAACAATCTTCTCTTTTTCAATCATTTGTTTCGTACTGAAGTATCCGGCGCCAAGTAACATTTTTAAGCGCCAATGCCAAAAACGTTCAGAGGTTACACCTTCTTCAGGGTTATTTAAACAAGCAACCCCAACAATAGTTTCACCTAAATATAAACCAATCATAGGTTGTTTGGCTTGCCAAAAAGCGTTTAGTTCTTCACGAATAGCTGCTCGTAAACGTTGCTCGTAATCACTTTTATCTGATGAAAATATTTCAAGAAACACAGGGTCATCATGATACGCTTGGTAAAGTAATGATGCTGCTAACTTTAAGTCTTCTGCAGAAAGGTAAGCGGCTTTTATATCCACTTGATTACTATTTATGGCATCTGATGACATCTAAAATTCCTCATAAATGATGAAAATTGTTATTATTTTTATTTCTTCACCATATCAGGATATAAGAAATAAGGTCAAATTTTATCAATTTTTCTCAAAATAATATCAGGCATTTAAGGCAGCCAACCTTAGTAATTAATCAGCATAGAACTTATTCATACCAAACTGGCAACTTACGTGTTTTACATTTTTATCCGTAAAAGTGAAGAGTTAACAAATCAACTTGGTATGATTTTATTAAACCTATTACTGAGCAAAAACGCGACGAAAGCAAAGTGCCGCGACAATAAAAGCTAACAATACAGTGCTACCTCCGCCATGCTCGCTATAATACTCAACTTCTATATATTCAGGATCAAAATCACTACTTTCTAATGGCAAGGCATAAAGTTCATTACTATCATTTGAGCTGTATGTTGCTACTACATCACTATAACCAGCTTCATATAAGTCAATTAATACATCATAATTATTCGGTCTGTAACCTGACGCTAATTGAGTAATAACTTCAAACTCATCATCTGACGCATCACCCGTTATTACGAAGTCATCAGTAGAGAAATATAAAACCCAAGGACCGCCATTCTCACTTAAATATAAGTCGGCATAAACAACAGCTTGGTCATCTATTATTGGAGACAATATATCAGCATCAAAAGTCACGCTAAAGGTCTGGAAATATCCGTCTTCATCAATATCTTCGATAAGTTGGCTGTAAGCATTATAAATAGAGAAGCTGTAATATAGCGCTGAGTTACGCACTATATTAGTTTGCTCCGTATGCTTTATTGCATTTTTTGATGATAATGCATTCATTTCCTGTTGGCGCGCAAGAGCGACATCCGCTCGTTTCATACCTTTATAAGTGAATGTTTTTAATCGGTTGCTGTTAATGGCTTTAGTGACTTCATGCTTTTTCTCTTGCGCGGTAAGGTTATTTTTTACCCCTCCAACAGAATGACTAGCTAGTTCAGCGTTCATTGATAATTCAGCAAAGGACATTGGGCTTAATAGTAAAAATAGTGCAGCAAGATTGGCTGCTAAAGCTTTACCCAAGATTCTGTTCAAACTTACTTTTTCACTGCTATAAGTTGCATTATTGAATTTACTGAATATTTTTTTGAAAATGTGATTAAACATAAGAATAGCCTCTATTTATAGTATGGCTTTCATTAAACCTCAGTTAATCTGAACTGAAGCTGAACACTAAAACAAACTACAGGTCTATTCTCTTCTTTAATCATGGCGATATTCATGTTCATAGACCGTTCAGTTTAGCTGCTTTAAAATAACACTTACTTGGATTACCGCATTCAATATTTTACACTGTCTGATAACGCAGTTTTAAGAAGGTACTTAAATGAAAAAACACTTATTTGTTCTAAGCATAATAGCTTCATTATTAGCATCCCCTGTTTTTGCTAAAATTAATGCCGTACCTCATAGTATGACGATACAGCAGGTTAATTATGATCAACCAAACAATGGCAAAGCAATTAGTGCTCAGCAAGCGGCTCGCATTGTAAAAGGTAAATTCGGCGGTAAAGTTTTAAAAGTAAACAGCAGTGGTTCTAAAAAGAAACCTAGCTATCGAGTTAAATTACTTAAAGATAACGGTCATGTAATTTCTGTTACGGTGGACGGGCAGTCTGGCCGTGTTTCAGGATATTAACTCATGAGAATATTACTTATAGAAGACGATGAAACCCTGCAACTACATGTGAAAGAACATTTAATAACTGCAAACTACAGTGTTGACGTGGCTAATGATGGTGAGTCAGGCTTATTTCAAGGCCAAGAGTTTCCATACGATGCCGCTATTATCGATTTAGGTTTACCTAAGTTAGACGGCGTTAGCGTTATAAAGTCTTTACGTGAACAAGGCTTTGTTTATCCTATATTAATACTTACCGCACGTGGCAGCTGGCAAGATAAAGTCTCAGGATTAGATGCCGGAGCAGACGACTACTTAACGAAACCATTTCATATTGAAGAGTTATTAGCACGGCTAAATGCGCTAATACGTCGTAGCACAGGACAAGCTAGCCCTTTAATTGAAAATGGTCCTTTTACAATTAACACTGCAAGTATGCAAGTTAGCGTAGACAAAAATGTAATATCTTTAAGCAGTTATGAGTACAAACTATTTGAATATTTGATGCATCATTTAGGGGAAGTAAAGTCAAAAACACAGCTAACAGAGCATATTTATGATCAAGACTTTGATTTAGACTCTAATGTTATTGAAGTGTTTATTCGCCGATTAAGAAAAAAACTCGATCCCGAAAATCAGTATCAATTTATCGAAACATTACGTGGCCAAGGCTATCTTTTAAAAGACTTATCCCACTTAAATTAATTTTTTCACTGGTGTATTTCCTTCTCTAAAATATAAAAAGAAAGGCAGGCTAAGTTGTTTAATTCGCTAAAAAAATCATTTAACTCACTAAAAACAAGAGTGCTATTTAGCGCCTTGTTAATGATTTTTATTTTATTGCCTATTGTCGGGGTAATTATAAGTAATGCTTATGAAAAACATATGGTGGCTAGTTTAGAGAATGAGCTATCTGCCTATTCTTACTCTATATTAGCGATAATCGAAGTCGAAAATAATACCCTCGTTATGCCCGAGCAATTATTAGAAAATCAATTTAATGTCAGTCAATCAGGTTTATATGCCGTACTCACTTCTAACTCAACGTTACTGACACAAAATTCACCGCTAAGTGGATCACAAGTAACAGGAAAACTTTGGAGTTCACAATCTTTACTTGCACCATGGCAACCGGAAAACTTTAAACAGCCATTACTCGGACAAAGCCTTTTTTACGAAGCCGAAATTGACAACGACACACACTTTTTCTACAGCTTAAGTGTTAGTTTTGGTAGTGAATCACAACCTTTTCCAATGACCTTGCATATAATTAAGCAACAAAACAGCTTAACCCAAATGATGACAGAGTTTCATCATCAACTTTTATTAGGTCTTGCTGGCTTAATGCTAGTGCTATTGATAATCCAATATCTTTGGTCAGTATGGACCTTACAACCCTTAGAGAACTTAAGAAATGAACTAAGTGATGTTGAACAAGGCAATAGCCAACGTCTTACGCGGAGTTACCCAACTGAATTAACACAAGTTACCGAACAATTAAATTTGTTATTAAGTGCCGAGCAACAACAGCGACTACGATACAGAAATGCCCTTTCTGATCTTGCTCACAGCTTAAAAACTCCCTTAGCCGTAATGCAAACTCAAAAAGAGTTGTCAGCATTAACGCATGAGCAGCTCAATATTATTAACGTCATAATAGAGCATCAACTTCGCAAAGCACAAAGTGCTGGGCAATCGTCTTGGCACCTAGGTACAGCGGCAGCACCCGCAGCGCAAAAATTAATTAATAGTCTCAGTAAAATATATCAAGAAAAATCCCTCATTTTCACGGTCAACATTCCATCTAACATTAATTTTAAAGGGGATGAGGCCGATCTTTTAGAGATACTTGGAAACCTACTTGATAATGCTTGTAAAGCCGCACATGAAAAAATACAACTTGAAATAAAACTTAGTAGCAATAACTTAACTATGGTTATTGAAGATGACGGCAGAGGCATAGCACCAGCACTTAGAGACGATATATTACAACGTGGAACTCGCGCTGATACCTACCAGCACGGCCATGGTATTGGCTTAGCTATAGTCAGAGATTTAGTAAAAAGTTACCAAGGTACCATGCTGATAGCATCATCTGAACAGCTTAAAGGGGCAAAATTTACGTTAAACTTCCCGTTATAGGTAATTTAATTTCAGGCTTTACTCGTTTGTTCAGCTAACGTTCAGTTTACAGGGAGTAATATTGTATGCATAACTTAAAAAGTCTCCTTAATGGCTTGCTATAACTCGCTATTTTATCCAGAGGCTTTCATCAATAGATGTTTAGGAGAAGTAACATGCAAAAAGCTAAACTTAGCAAGTCACTGAACTGTTTACTTATATCACTATCAAGCGCCTTGCTCTTTTCAGCACCAAGCGTAGCGAATAACACGGCTAGCCCTGCACTAACAAATGTTGAGCAAACGCTTACAGAAAACGTAAACCGTTTTACTGAAGCCGAAATTGAACAAATGCTTGCTCCAATCGCATTATATCCAGACGCTTTACTTAGCCACATTCTAATTGCTTCAACTTATCCTATAGAAGTTGTGGACGCTGAGCGTTGGTTAAGTAAAAACTCACAATTAAGCCCTGAAAATATTGCTGATGCGGCAGAGAGTAAAGATTGGGATGCCAGCGTTAAAGCGCTCCTACCTTTTCAGAATATTCTTAAAAAATTAAGTGAAGATTTACGCTGGATGAGCAACTTAGGCGATGCTTTTCTACAAGATGAAGCGCAAGTACTAGCCAGTGTACAAGCATTACGTCAACAAGCAGACCAAGCCGGCAACCTTCAAAACATGAATAACGTTAACGTGGTTCGTGAAACTAAAACAATTATTATTGAATCAAGCCAGCCCGATGTAATTTATGTACCTTATTATGATACTAGGCTTGTTTACGGAGATTGGCGTTGGAGACATTACCCACCAATATATTGGCATCAACCCGTTCATTATGTATCGCATCATGGTCATTATTACTGGCATAACCCTGTTCACCTGAGCGTTGGTCTCTTTTTTGGTGCTGTGCATTGGCACAATCGACATGTAGTAGTTAACCATCATAAATCTCGCTATTACAAACGTCATAGTAAGAAAAAAGTTTCAACAAGTTATCAGGCAAAGCGTTGGCAACATAATCCACGCCATAGAAAAGGTGTGGCTTATCGTAGTACGAAATTACAGAAAAAATATCGTAGCCTAACGCCAAGTGTGCAACATCACAAAGCCGTGCGAGCCAATCAAAAACATTTGTTTAATAAAAATAAACATATTACTAAACAAGTTAATAACAAATATAAGCCTGAATATAACACTGGTAGAAGTGACAAAATCAAACAAAAACTACAGGTAAACCGTGCGATTAAAGTAGACAAAAAAAATGCGTCAATTAAGCATCAACCTTATGCAGGAAAAAATTGGCACAAATCTAAAGTTGATAGCAAACAGGTTAAAAAAGTAAGAAAAGTAGAGTCTGCTAAGTCATCAAAGAAGTATTATGCTAGCAAACATCAAGCAGTAAAAAGTAGCCATAAGCAAGTTAAAAGTCGACAAAGTGAAAAGGTAATAAGTCATCGTAAAAGTTCAGAGCAAAATTACGCTAAACCGATCTCAACAACGAAGAAATCTTATCAACCAAGACACAGTGCAAAAAGTGAAAGAACTATCAGCAAACGCTCTTTTGAAAATAAACAAAGAAGTCGCAATAACAGTTCACATCGAAGTAAAAGTAAACAAGAAAATTAACCTTCAATGGTAAATAACAAAGGGCGATATCAAAAAATGATATCGCCCTTTCTATAAAGTAAGTTAACTAATTTTCTGGTTAAATTAAAGCCCTTGCTCTATTGCCGTTAAATTGTTGTCTACAAAAACTAACTTGGTACATTCATCTTTAGTAGTTAAGCCATCTTTGTGTAAACGTTGAGTGCGGTAATAAACTACTTTTACTGTTTTTCCATCATCCAAATAAGACTCATTAAAATCAGCAACGCCCATGACACGGGCAACTTCAGAAAATGTCGTATTTAGTTGCAGATCAGCAATTTTTTTTCTATTTTTAAACTCTCTATCATCAAAGTCTCCCGACATAGAATGACCATCTTCGCCACCAACAGCGATAACACAACCCGTTAAGCTCATCGATAGTGGTGCGATTATAAGTAATGCTAATAACGATTTTTTCATTTGTTCTTCTCTCATCAAAAGTAATAGTGTTAAAAACTTATTTGCAAATGCCAAACCACTTCTATAACTAATTGATAAAAATAGAGTTTAATAATAAAACTAAAAACAAAGCAAGACACAGTTAGTAATATTCGCTAAAATATTGTCTCTTTAACACTTGAGTTAAGCTTAATGACTATATTTGATGAAATTTCCATCATAGCTAACAAACTTGCCAATGAAGGGAAAGTGCCTAGTGTCGCATTGATAAAAGGACACCTTAGCCAACCAACTCCTTTACCTAAAATTATTGCCGCTTTAAAAAGCTGGCATCACGATCCTGATTTTATAAAAACTACGGATAAAAATGAAGAAGCTAATCCAAACATTGAAAGTAGTCGTGATCATAAAGAACTTAACAAACTTATCGCTGAGGCTATAGCACCATTACAACAAGAAATAGCTGAACTAAAAATACAGGTAAAAGCTTTAATTAATAAATAAGTAAACTAAGTAAGATGACTAAAAAAGGAAACATATGCATTGTTGTAAATTCAATAACAATGCTATTTTCAGCCATTAATTAGTTATCTTCCATAGCTTGTGGTGGGATCCTTGGCGTAAGCTGTGTCACAAATTCCATCAAATTTTCAGCTATTTTTTTATGAGGCTCACAACCGACTTTTTCCACCCATATTTCACCCGTGTCATTATCTAAAGAGATAATATGATCATCGTCATCTGTAGTAGCAAAAAAAATGGTTAGCTTTTGTTTTAGTTTAGTTTTCATTAAAATATGACCGATAATATTTTCTTGTAAACGTGCAAAATCTTTAGCGCTCCAAGCAAACAGCAGTGACAAGTCGCCTTCTGCGCAACTTGCGTCTAAGCTATCACTAAACATAGTAGTAAAGTACTGTTTAATATCTTCATGAAGGGTAATTTCCAATGCTGTTTCAACATTTTCAAAGGTTAAGTTTTCATTAACTTTGATTGGACACCACAATGAAAACTCTTCTTCTTTAATTCCTTGTTCACACGGCGACGGCCAATCTTCAACCATGTGTGTTATAGGTAAATGTTTAAACCTATTTTCATAAGCTTGTAAGTAATCTTGTGAAAAATTCCACACAAGTTCTTTAAGCGAGTAATTTGATATTTTCATCTAACGACTAATTCCTATAAAATAAAGAAAATTTTATCAGTATTGTAACAACCAGAGAAGAAAATACTCAACAATGAGCACTTATACAAACGCAAAAGAACTCAGTAAATTAACCCTTGGTAAAGTAACTGATTATTGTAGCCAATATTCTCCAGCATTACTCCAAGCTGTTCCAAGAAGCCTGAATAGAGATAATTTAGGTTTAGCAACAGAGAATATTCCTTTTAATGGAGAAGATGTTTGGTATGGTTACGAGCTTTCTTGGTTAAATGATAAAGGCAAACCTGTTGTTGCTGTTGCTGAGTTTACTTTTCCTTGTACTAGCCCAAACATTGTTGAATCAAAATCATTTAAACTTTATTTAAATAGTTTTAATCAAACTAAGTTTTCATCTTGGCAGTCTGTAGAATCAGCCTTAATTAAAGATTTGTCGGCTACCGCTGGCGCTAATGCAAAAGTAAAACTCTTTAGCGTTAATAACTGCCCTGCTCTGCAAATACCTGTCGAAAATGCGGTTTGCATAGACGACCTTGATATTGAAATAAATCAATATCAATTAGCCCCTGAGCTATTAGAAAATGCATTAAAAGAGAACGCAGAAGAAGAAGTAACAGAATATTTAGTTTGTCATTTATTAAAATCAAATTGCTTGATCACCAATCAACCTGACTGGGCAAGTATTTATATTACCTATAGTGGCAAACAAATTTGTCATGCTGCGTTATTAAAATATTTAATTTCGTTTCGACAACATAATGAATTTCATGAGCAATGTGTTGAGCGTATATTTTGTGATATTCAACATTATTGTCAGGTTGAAAGCCTTACTGTTTTTGCTCGATATACGCGCAGAGGCGGTTTAGATATAAACCCTTTTCGTTCAACAGAACAAAAAAACGCACCTTCTTTAAGAACGTTAAGACAATAAACTCAACAAGAAACTTAATGAGTGTTGCTTATTTAGACTAACACTCATTAGTTACCTACAAATACTGGCTTTTTATACTGGAATGTTTATTATTAATATATACTGAAAATTAGGCTTTATATTTATTGTTAAAGCTATATTTTAATTAGCATTAATTGTGCTACTTTTCCATGATGGTGCATTTTAGGGAAGATTAATATGAGCGAAAACTCAGTCGCAGATAAAAATATCAAAGACTTAAAGTCACGACTTAAATCTGCTATAAACGCTCGCACTGAATTAGAAAACGAATATAGTGCACAATCAGCCCTACTCACCGGTTTTATTGGTAAACTATCTCAGGCCTGTAAAGGCACAGACATTCTGCTAGATAACAAATTAGCTAAATTAAGAACGACTTTAAAAACAGCGACGAGTTTCACCGAACTCGAAAATGATATAAAAGTTATTTCGACACTACTGCGACAGCACTCTTTAAAAAACGATAAAAGTAGAATAGAAATACATGAGCAACTTAATAGTTCGGGTACTGGCCTGCAAAAACTGAAAAGTTTCCCAAAAGAAAGTCGTCGTCAGCTACAAACCTTAATAACTAAGGCTGAAGAAAGTCACGCCTCACTCATTCAATACATTCCATTAATGAGTGAGTTTATCGCTTTCTATGAGAGCATCATAGTTGGGCAAATTAGATTAACGCCTGAACAGCCAAAATCTACCCATACCAGTAAACACGTCACAATAGATAAAATTAATGCTGTTGAAAGTGAAATTACAGCAGAAAATAATAATGCTGAGCAAGAAAAAGCGCCAAAAGAATTATTAGGCCGCTTTAATTCAATTTTAAATACCTTAATTATCTCTAAAAAGCACAACGCTAATATCCACAAAATAAAATTGAGTTTACACGGTCAAATTTCGAATCAAAATTTAATGACTGAATGCCTTAATGTTTTTGATTTTATGATTGAAGACTTAGAGCAAGAGCGAAGTCGAGCTAAAGTTTTTTTATCAACACTCAGCGATACACTCACTTCTGTTCAAGTATCAGTAACCGCAACAATTGCAACCTCTACAGAATCGATTGAGCAACATGCTAAAATAAATCAGGAACTGACTGAAACAATTAAAGAAGTTAGTATCGGCATTAACGATGCAGGTTCATTATATGAAATTAAAGTTGATGTGAATGATAAAATTCAGCACATAGCTAAAACGTTACAAACCAAAGCTAAATTAGAAGATAGTCAAAATATAGCATTGAATGAACAACTTAAAAGCATGTCAGCAAAGGTTGAAAAACTAGAGCAGCAAAGTAAAGTTTTTGAAAAACGTATACAAGAAGTTCAAGCTAAAAGCTTTCAAGATGCTTTAACTAAACTAGCTAATAGAGCATCATTTGATGAGTTTTTTGCAAAAGAGTTGGTTAGATTTCACCACAAACAATTTGATCTCGCCATTACTGTTATTGACCTAGATGACTTTAAACGTATTAACGATACTTTTGGCCATACTGCGGGCGATAAAACCTTACAAGTCATAGCTGAAACTCTTACAAAAGTCATGGGTAAAGATGTTTTTATCTGCCGCTATGGTGGCGAAGAGTTTGTTTTAATTTTTAAAAATGTTGATAAAATTACGGTAATGAATCGTCTCAATATGTTACGAAAGAAAGTAGCGAGTTTACCTTTTACTTTCAAAGGAACTCGGGTCAATATCACGCTATCAATTGGTGTCACTCTAGTTCAAAGAGAAGATATTGTGCACTCAGCTTTCGAACGCGCTGATACCGCACTATACCGAGCAAAAAATGAAGGAAAAAACAAAGTTGTTTACGGGTAAAAAAAACGAGGAAGTAGAATTATGCACACTCAAATTAATCCCGTAGGTAAAATGAATTTGCTGTCGCAGGCAGAGGTTGATCACTTACAACAATCAGCGACAAGTGAACTCTATAATCTCTTTCGTAATTGCTCTCTTGCTGTGCTTAATGCTGGCAGTCATACCGATAACGCAGAAGATATTTACCAACAATTTCAAGACTTTCAAATACAAGTGTTGCGCCGTGAGCGCGGGGTTAAATTAGCTTTAGATAACCCGCCAAAGCACGCCTTTGTTGATGGTGTAATTATTAAAGGTATTCAAGAACACCTTTCTGTGGTGCTGCGCGATATTTTGTTTATTGGCGACTGTTACACCGCTAACACTAAAGCAACCGATAACCCAACAAATATAATTTTTGATATGTTGCGTAATGCAAATGCCATTATTCCTGACAGCTCTCCTAATTTGATCACTTGTTGGGGTGGTCATTCAATCAACAGCAATGAATATACATACACCAAAAAAGTAGGTTATCAACTTGGCTTACGCGGTTTTAATATTTGTACAGGTTGTGGGCCCGGAGCAATGAAAGGCCCAATGAAAGGTGCAACATTTGGCCATGCAAAACAAAGAATTACTAATGGCCGCTATTTAGGCTTAACTGAGCCAAGTATAATTGCTGCAGAGCCACCAAACCCTATCGTAAATGAATTGGTGATTATGCCTGACATTGAAAAACGCCTTGAAGCTTTTGTGCGAATGTCTCATGGTATTATTATCTTTCCTGGCGGCGCAGGCACAGCAGAAGAGTTGCTTTATATATTGGGTATTATGCTGCACCCCAAAAATAAATCTCAGAAGCTACCTATTATTTTAACGGGTCCAATAGAGAGTGCTGAATATTTTCAGCAGCTTGACACATTCATTGCTGCTACTTTAGGCGAGTCTGCCCAACAACTTTATAAAATTATTATTGACGACCCAGAACAAGTAGCCAAAACCTTAAAGGCGACTACTGAAGATGTAGTTGCACATAGAAAACTTACGGGCGACTCTTATCACTTTAATTGGTCATTGGTTATCGAAGCTGAATTTCAACAACCTTTTGAGCCAAATCACGAAAATATGTCTTCCTTAAATCTTCATTTTGAGCAAAGTATTGAGTCTTTGGCTGCTAATTTACGCCGTGCATTTTCTGGTATAGTCGCTGGAAATGTTAAAGCAAGTGGTATTAAGGCGATACGTGAAAATGGCCCTTTTGAAATTAGTGGTGATAATAAAATAATGGCGTTAATGGATACACTTTTAAATTCTTTCGTTGAGCAACAAAGAATGAAGCTTCCTGGTAGCAAATATATACCTTGTTATACCGTTATTGAAGGTTAATTTGATGAGTGTACATCTAGTATTAATAGATGCGTTAAATTTGATCCGAAGAATTTACGCCGTACAAGAGCGACCTTTTTTGTTAAACAATGAATTAGCAGAAAATACCAAGCAGCAAGTTTTATTTAACACCGAAAAAGCATGTGAACAGGCCTTAAAAAACATACTAGAACAGCTTCAACCTACTCACGCACTGGCTGTTTTTGACTCACAAGCTCCATGTTGGCGGTATGAAATTTATCCAGACTATAAAAAAGGCCGAAAAAAAATGCCCGAGCATTTGGCTGATAAGTTAGCGGATATTCAAGACCGTTTTATGAAACACTTTGTTGACTCATTAGTTTCAGAAACTGATGAAGCAGACGACTTAATTGCCACTTTAGCGATTAAAGTGGCATTACGCGGCCAAAATGTAACCATTGTGTCTACTGATAAATGTTTTTTATCCCTGCTAAATCCTAATATTAAGGTATATGACTATTTTAATCGACGATATTTAGACGAGTCATATGTACTAAACAAGTTTAGCGTAAAGCCAAATAAGCTAATGGACCTATGGACATTAACGGGAGATAACACCAATAAAATACCAGGTGTTGCAGGTATTGGGCAAGTAACGGCTTCTGAACTTCTTAATAAATATGGCTCAGTTAAAAGCCTAGTTAACGCAACTGATTTAAAGAAAAACATCAGTGAGAAACTATCACAACATAATGAACAAATATCTCTTAGCCGCCAATTGCTAACCCTAAAAATAGATATACCATTAGGTTTTAACTTGAAAGATATTAGGCTTCCAGACCAAAATGCACTTGCCAGTAGTTAACAATCTGGTAACATCACAGCCTGCTGTTGTTTATTGGATTCTAAACTATTTAACTATGTACATTCTTGTTTAAAACTTAGCACTAATTAAATAGATCAAACAAAAGTAAATTCATTAAACACCAATAAAAGTTTTATCGATTTAATCGGATAACTCAACAACACTAAACACAGTTTGAAATAGTTTCAAGGAATATAAGTGAATAAAAAAGTTATTGCTAGGATCTTAATGGCACTCATAGCATACGGTATATTTGTAGCGCTGGTTGTGAACTTTTATGACGACAGCCCAGCTAAAATGCAATGGGAAGATAGAGAAGCATATAACAGACAATTTATAGCTAAACTTGAATTAAAACAATTCAACTTCAACAGTGCTATAGAGCAATTAGGTAGTCCTGATATCACTGAAGCTAAATTAATTGATGAAATAAGTTATCAGGTAAGCTTTTACCGAACACAGCATGTAAAATCTGACGGTATCACTACTCAAGATGAATGCACCGCATTATTGTTTACTAATGGTATTTTAACCGCGATTGGCAAAACGGCTTACGAACAATTCAAAACACTTTAATCTAGAATAAAAAATTACTCATATACAAAGCTTTAATTTATTAGCTTTCTTTAA
Organism: Colwellia sp. NW0002-52-1; assembly: GCF_057550865.1. Classification (NCBI taxonomy): domain Bacteria; kingdom Pseudomonadati; phylum Pseudomonadota; class Gammaproteobacteria; order Alteromonadales; family Colwelliaceae; genus Colwellia; species Colwellia sp. NW0002-52-1. The sequence goes on from NZ_BAAJLU010000017.1 coordinate 34,548, forward strand.
AGTGCCTGCATGTGTCTTAAAGCATGTGTATTAAAGCATGTGTAACTTTACTTTAGATGAATAAATTTATTACGATACGTTTTGTGTTTGCCACTGTTTTAATCATTACACGCCTATGCCATGTACTTGTTCAACACAAAAGTAAATTAAGACTAAAGTTTAAGATTAAAATTTACTAACTGCTCTGATTAGTTGCTATAATTACTTGTTCATCATAACTAACTTAGCTAAACATTAATTAGTTAACTATGATGCACCCATATAATTGGCGTCGCATAAAATATACCCGATTATAATTGCTTTATATTTACCAAAAGCGCGCTCTTCTCATCAATTAACAACTGTAATATTCAAAAGGTAGTTTAAAAATGGCAAAACAAATCATAACAGTGATCCCAGGTGACGGTATTGGCCCTGATATTATCGATGCAACAATTAAAGTACTTGATAAAGCCGGCTGTGATTTTGAATATGAGTATGCCGATGCTGGCTTAGTAGCATTAGAAAATCATGGTGATTTAGTGCCAGAATCGACTCTAGCCCTGATCGAAAAAAATAAAATAGCCCTTAAAGGCCCATTAACAACACCCGTTGGTGATGGTTTTACCTCTATCAATGTTACTTTACGTAAGCATTTTCAACTTTATGCGAATGTACGTCCTGTATTGTCATTTAAAGGCACTAAAGCCCGCTATGAAAATATTGATATTATTACTATCCGAGAAAACACTGAAGGCATGTACTCAGGCCTAGGACAAACACTTTCAGATGATGGTAACTATGCTGAAGCAAGAAGCTTAGTGACACGTGAAGGTGCTGAGCGCATTGTAACTTTTGCCTACGAAACCGCGATAAAAGAAGGTCGAAAAAAAGTAACGGCTGTTCATAAAGCAAATATATTAAAATCAACTTCAGGCTTATTCCTTAAAGTTGCTCGTGAAGTAGCCGCTCGTTACCCACAAATTGAATCATCAGAAATGATTGTTGATAACTGTTGTATGCAGTTAGTTATGAACCCAGAGCAGTTTGATGTAATCGTAACGACTAACCTATTTGGTGATATATTATCAGATCTTTGTGCTGGTTTAGTTGGCGGCCTTGGTATGGCACCTGGCGCGAATATAGGTAAAGATTGTGCGATTTTTGAAGCCGTACATGGCAGCGCACCTGATATTGCTGGTGAAAACTTGGCTAATCCAACATCTGTAATTTTAGCGGCAATTCAAATGCTTGAGTATTTGGGCATGGCTGAAAAAGCTGACAATATTCGTCGAGCAATAACAGAGGTTATAGAATCAGGCGATCGTACTACACGAGATCTAGGTGGTACACATGGCACTTCAGATTTCACTCAAGCAGTTTTAGAGCGCTTGTAAACTAACTGCTAGTTTTGTAAACCCTTTAAAACCAAGTCTTATGACTTGGTTTTTTATGCAAAATTTTCTGCAAGTTAGATTCGTTTAAGAAGAGTGAATATCAGTAAAACAACAATCGCTTATAACTTTCAACTTCACTTTAAATATCACTTTCAACATCACTTTCAACCCACCTGAATTCGCATTTATTAAAACCACCACTATACTATGTAAAGCTTTATAGCCTATGTTTTCTCATTAGTACTATATAAGTTAAAAACAAGCTAAAACTGAACTGCTCCAAGGATGAAAGTAGTTATAGTAATGCAGTTAATTACTCGTTTATCGATTAAAACGAATATTTCTTGGCGCCAAAATATTTTATAAAATGAAACAAAAGGACTTTGTTATGACCCGATTAAATTTAAAATCTTTTGTCTTACTACTCGTGTTTTTACATGTAGGCAATAGCCAAGCGTCATTAATAAGTTATGACTTATTAGCACCTAACACATCAACAAACATCAATTATACCAATAACTTCAGTAACGCTTTTAGTAGCAATCAAGATGGTTTTCAAATATACCAACAAGCTGTAGATCTCAATATCCCCCTGGCTTTATTAGATCAAAGCACGGTTAATGCTTCTGATAATTTAGGTATAGTAAAAAGCGCTAACAATAAGCCATTTTTTGGTATTGTAGATACCGTCAACCCAGATAACCCAACTAATGATGCTATAGCAAGTTGGAAAATAAATATTGCCAATTTATCAGCTATTACATTTTTAACTGATATAGCTGCAATGGGAGATTTTGAGAGCAATGATAGGTTCGAATGGCGCTATAGTATAGACAATAATCCATTTATTAGTTTGTTCAAAGGTGTAACAAATGAAAGTACTTTTCAGGATTACAATTTAGACGTTGGTAATTCAATAACGCTTAGCGATCCATTAACGGTTAATTCTATACGCTTAAATAATGAATTTTCGACATTCACTTCATCCATTTTAGCAACAGGGAATTTATTAACGCTTGAGCTAAACGCTAAAACAAATGGAGGTAGAGAGGTACTGGCTTTTCAAAATGTCGCAATACAAGCTCAAGCCATGGCTGTTTCGGTAAGCGAACCTAAAACAGGAGTTATTTTTATACTTGCTTTGCTTTTTCTGCTTGCAAAAGGTTTTCCATCACAACAGTTACATGCTCAGAGAATTAAGCTTTTTTAAGCTAAAAGGCACAACAGCGGTTTATGCCTTCGAGATATACTTAATTTAAACACTTAAAAAAAATCGTATAATCAATCAATTAAAGATGAAATTCATAAATAAAAACGCCCTAAACTATTAAATAGTTTAGGGCGTTTTGGTATCTGCTAACAACTGTTTATTTACAGTTCAGTAGGAGGAGCAGAAAGCAACCTTGCGTGAACAGTGACTTCTTCACGATCATAATATAAATGTTTAGCAAACAGCTCATATTTAACATTATATTTAGCAAAGGCATCTTTAATCGTTTGCAAATCTTCATTAACTTGTTGATAACGACCTTTCATAGGCAGTTTCAAGTTAAACATGGCTTCTTGGCAATAGCCATTTAATAGCCACTCGCTCATCAACTTTGCAACTCGTTGAGGTTTCTCAATCATGTCACAAACCAACCAATAAACGTTTTTCTTTTGCGGTAAGTATTTAAAACCGTCCATCGTACGATGTTTTACTTGACCCGTTTCCATTAATGACTCTGCCATAGGGCCGTTATCAATTGATGTAACCATCATGCCACGACGTACTAATTGATAAGTCCAACCACCAGGTGCAGCGCCTAAATCAACCGCATTCATGCCAGATGTTAAACGAATGTCCCATTCATCTTTTGGAATGAAGTATAGAAAGGCTTCGTCTAGTTTTAACGTTGAGCGACTTGGTGCAGCGTTAGGAAATTTTAAACGCGGAATACCCATAACATGCGGTGAAGTATTACGCGCTAAAGAAAAGCCGAAGATTACTTCTTTGCCTGATAAAAACAACGCATGCAGAACAGCACCATCTTTATTACCCTTTTCAGTAAGTATTTTTTCTTTTCTTAATGCTTGTCGCAATGGAACCGCTAACTTACGACAGAATTTAGACAGTTCTTTACCGTCGTTAGTATCTGGGGTTTCCATGCGTAAATCAGCATACTGCCATTCTTTGCCTAAAGCTTCTACAATGGCTTCAACACGATTATAATCTGGCAAGTCAATTTTATCCGTCACCGTAACGAACCACTGGCGTGCAAAAATAAGCCTACGTAATGGAATTTTCTCCATTAAGGCTTCGCCTTCTTCAGGGTTATTAAGATGAAAATAAACCACGCCTTGGTTCTTACTCAGTTCTAAGTAACCGTAGACTTCATTCCATGAAGCTTTTTCTTGAATTTCTGCGCCACATTCTTTTTCAAATCCGGGGCGACAATAGAGCACTATTGCAGTCATATTGATTAATTACCTAACTTTTGGTCAAACATTTTAGTACCTGCAAATCCGACCAATAGCCATGCAAGTGCAAATGACAGGCCGCCAAATGGCGCCAGTTTTCCAATACTCAACACTTCGAATATAGTTTTGATATACAAACTGCCACTAAAAAAAACGATACCGAATGCAAATAAACCACCTGCAATCAATAATATAACCTTAGAATGAAGCTTGTATAAGATAATGGTTAAGCATAACGCCAATGTGTGAAAAAACTGATACGTTAAAGCTGTCATGAGTCGTTCTTGTGACACTACAGGTAGAGATTGTCCACCATGAGCTAACCAAGCGCCGAATAATACAGAAAAACAGCCACTGATACCAACAAATATCATCAGTAGTTTAGCAGCTAGTGTTAATTTCATCGATAAAACTCCCTACTAAACTCACTGCAGCTTGTTGATGATGTGCTAGTGTTTTACCCGACTTAACCCGAGGTTTTAAATCATGATCGCCATCATCAAAGAAATGTACTTGGCAACGAGGTGATATTTTATAGCTGTTAACTTCTGCTTTACTGCCTAAGGCATCTCTGTCACCTTGCAGTATCAAGACTGGAGTTTGGCTTTCTTGCAGCGGTAACAAACGTAACTTTTCTGGCTTTTTTATTGGATGAAATGGATAACCTAAACAAACCACTCCTTTAATGTTATGCATATCCATAAAAGATTTATTATTTGCTAGCGTTGCCGCTACTCTGCCGCCCATAGATTTTCCACCAATAAATATTGGCAAATCGGTTTTTACATTAGTGATTAATGACTGATAACAATCAATCAATACTGGCATTCTATCAGGTGGGCGCCTTTTGCCATCAAGTTTTCGTTTATCCATATAGGGAAAGTTAAAACGCAATACATTGAGGTGCTGTTCGTTCATCAGCTGAGTTAATACCTCCATATACTCATGGTTCATACCAGCCCCAGCACCATGGGCGAAAATAACTAAAGCTTTTGCGTTGTCAACTTCAGATAATACACTACTCATGGTAGCTTCACCGTTTATAGACCCTTTTGGGCTAACCCTTAAGTTGTTATTTCTCACACCAATTGTCCTTCATCAATTACCGGTTGTTCATCAGCCACAGTTTGTAATACCCATTCTCTAAATGCCGTTATTTTACCTAGTTCTAACTGTTGCTCTCGACAAACGATATAGTATGAATTTTTACTGATTAATACTTCTTTAAAAGGACAAACTAGTCGCCCACTATCAATATCAGGCTTAGCTAGTACACTATGCGCAAGTGCAACGCCCTGCCCATGAATAGCAGCCTGAAGTACCATAGCCGAGTGGCTAAAAATGGGGCCATGATTAACATTTCCTCCTTTAACATTAACGTGCTTAAACCATCGTTTCCAATCACGTCTGGAGGTATCATGCAATAAGGTATGATTTGCTAGATCTTCAATACTGTTTAATGGCTTTTTACCATCAAGTAATAAAGGCGAGCAAACGGGGATCAAATACTCGGTATGCAATTGTTCAGCATGTATGCCTTTCCAACGACCACGGCCATAGTATATAGCCAAATCTACATCTTCAGTTAACGAACTCTCCGGTTGATCGACGGCTTTAATGCGTACGTCAATATCAGGGTGCAGTAAATTAAAAGTATTCAACCTAGGCACAAGCCACTGTATTGCAAAACTAGGCTGTAAACTTACAGTAATCGCCCCTTTTTCACCTCGAGCTAATAACCTTTCAGTGGCATCATGCAATGCATTAAAAACATCTTTAATGTCGAGATAATAGGATTGTCCTTCTTCAGTGAGTAAAAGCGACCTATTCTTACGCATAAATAATTTTATACCTAAATTATCTTCCAGTGCTTTTATTTGATGACTGATCGCGGCTTGAGTGACGAATAATTCTTCAGCTGCCTTAGTGAAGCTTAGCTGGCGAGCTGAAGCCTCAAATGCCCTAATAGCGTTTAATGGCGGTAGTCTGTTAGCCAAGATTCACCTTTAAAATATTTATATACTTGTTAATGTTATGCATATTTTATCAAATTAACCGCATAACCATGTCGGATTAGTTTTTCTAATGAATAACATTATAATTAGTCAGTTTAATATTTACCAGCATTACCTTACTATAGCCGCATTAGATGAAGGACTTCATCTTTACCCGGAATTAATCGGTGAGAATCAAACAGGCTCCCAACCCTTGTTTGCAATAGAAAAGAAAGAGTCCCAAAACATCTATAAATACTATTGACGTTTTATTACAGGTGACTTATGAAAAACATTATTAAACTATCAACCATCGCTATGTTCGCTTTAATTGCTAACACTAGCCAAGCAACACAATTAGTAGAAGTACAGGCTATCAACGCTGTTGAGCTGATAGAAACAACTAAATTGCATCTAGCACAATCAATTAAATTGAATACGATAGCACTTAACCCTATCGAAGAAACAGCGCGTGCTCAAGTCGCTATGAACGACTCTACAAGCACTGAGAATGTAGATACTATCAGCAAAAGTATCACACTTGCTGAATAAGTTAAATTTACAAACTAAAAAGGTGCTCGATGGCACCTTTTTTGTTAGTTCACCTCAAGGTTAACTTATTATTCACCCCCCACTCTATTTGACTAAAAGTGAGTCCGCTTAGGTTTTATCTTTGCGTGAAATAACATAAAGCTTCTCAAGCAAATAGTCGACATCAAACTGCCTTTGAGCAAATTGCTTATCTTTAATCTCATGTGTTGCAATATATTCAACGTTAAAGTCAGAGAATAGACTATTCACGTCAGCTTCGGTTACCGCGAACGGCGGACCGCTTAATTGTGCCTGTGGAAACTCCACTGTTACTAAAAATAGACGAGTTTGCGATGAAAAAAACGTTTTTAGATGTTCTACGTATTTCTGCTGCATAACCTTGGGTAGTGCAATTAGCGCTGCACGATCATATATCCAATCGAGATTACCGATTAAATCAGGTGTCAGCTTAAAATAATCACCTTGTAATAAGGTAAGCTGCCGGCAAGTATAATGCTCGTACTCGCCTAGCTTTTGCTGTTTAAAGGGAAGATTGTTTTCGACAAAAAAGTCTTTGCAGGCAATGGCACTTAATTCATTACCTGTTACCTTCATCAGTCGAGCTAAGTAGCTCATATCGAGTGTTTTACCACATAAAGGTACAAAAACATGCTTATCTGTAGATACCAGCATTTTCTCGAAATACTGAGTTAGAAACGGGTGCACAACATGTTGGTGAAAACCTAGCATGTTGCGCTCCCAGCATTTATGCCAAAAACTATTTTCCATAGTGATTATGTCATTTGCATTTTTAGAACCGAGTTAAACGATTAGCCCGGAAATATGCGGTTGTTTTGCCAAACTTTACTGATGATTGCATCAAAAGATAAAGATGCCGCTTTTGAAAACTTTTCAGCCAAGCCCTTTTTAGTCGCATACTTAATTTGCACTATTTTATGAGATTTACAACGTGCTTGTAAGTAGTCATCACTGGTCTCTAGCTCATCAACAAGACCTAAATCTTTAGCTTGTGTACCAAACCAATGTTCTCCAGTTGCCACTTTAGCAATATCAAGGCTTGGGCGGTGCTCACTAACAAAATTTTTGAAGAGAACGTGTGTTTCTTCTAATTCTTCAACGAATTTTTCACGACCTTTCTCTGTGTTTTCACCAAACATAGTCACCGTGCGTTTAAATTCACCGGCAGTAAATTGTTCAAAGTCTACATCGTTCTTCTTTAATAACTTATGAAAATTTGGTACTTGGGCAATAACGCCAATTGAGCCAATGATAGCAAAGGGTGCAGAAACAATTTTATTAGCAACACATGCCATCATATAACCGCCACTGGCAGCCACTTTATCTACACAGGCAGTAAGCGGAATGTTTTTCTGGCGTACACGATCAAGTTGCGATGCAGCTAAGCCGTAGCCATGTACCATACCGCCGCCGCTTTCTAGACGAACAAATACTTCATCGCTCGGTTTTGCAACGGTTAATATAGCGCTTATTTCTTCACGCAACGAACCTACTTCTTTTGCGTCGATGCTGCCATTAAAATCTACGACAAACAGACGTGGAGTTTCAGTTTTTTCTTCGCTGTCGTCTTTACTTGCTTTTTTAGCAATTTTTGCTTGTTCTTTTTCAGCTTTCTTATCTTTTTTCTCTTTTTCTTTTAGTGCTTCTTTTGACAATAAGTGATGAATAATATCATCTTCAACTTCGCTGTATTGTTCAGATAAGTCGGTAATTTCTAACTCACCTTTTTTACCGCCTTGTTTCATTGCTGACGATGCAATAGCAATAATAATCGCAATAACTGCTATAACAAATGTAATAGCTTTCGCTAAAAACAAACCGTATTCATACAAAAATTCCAATGTTTTTCTCCTAAACAACAAATTTACTTATTTTGGTTCTGTTGTTGTGTATTAATTTTAAAATTTATTCTATTAAACAATATGGGGTAATTAGTTAATAAATAAAGGTTAGACACTAAATTAATCGTTAAAGTTAACCGTGTAAATAACACCCAATAAAAAAGCCCTCAAACGAGGGCTTTTTTTAGACGTAAACTAAAACTTAGTCTTGTTTAACTACAGCAGCATCTGTCACTGTAATTAACTGTCCCATGCTCGCAAAGAATGTAGCAACTTGCGTTTGCATTTCTTGGGTAGCGCGTGCACTTAATTCAGCGTCTGGTGAAGCACCTGCAGCATCAGGACGTGGATCAAGAATCGAACTATGATGACCATTAACAAATCTTACTGCACCAGAACCCGGCGTTGTTTCGCTAATCCCAGGTAAACCTAAGAAAGCGATTGCAGGTTCAGTACCACCCATTGGTGTAAATGGCGCAGTATTAGTAACTGTTTGATCTGGCAAGTTGTCACCACCATTACCCACGACTTCAATTAAGTGTGTAGGCGTTTGGGTAGCTGCTAATGTTTGCACATAGGCAATTGGGTCACCTGAGTCAGTTACTGTTTGCGCTGCAAAAGTAAACTGTGCAAAACCTGCATCTAATGTTGCTTTTTGTTCAACCGTTAAAGCATTGTAAAAAGCAAAATAGAAACCACTCAATTGCTCTTGAGTATAGTCGCTAGGTAGGTTTGCATCTACAGCCGCTTTAAAATCTGGCGACAATTGTAAAGTAAGGTTAGATTTTGCTAAACCTTCAAATGCTGGTGAATCAAGGCCAAAGTTGGCTAACATTAAACCAGGCATAGCTAATGAAGTACTCGCAATGTTAAATAACCCATCAACTTGTGGGCTTAACTCAGTATTTGCTAAGCCAACCGCATTCATACCATATATACCACCTAATGAATGACCTAAAAGATGCACTTTAGAGCTGTCGATTTTAATCGCATTACCTTCAGCATGAGCACCACCTAAGAAGTTCATACCTAAGCGTAAACCTAGCAAATCAGCAGTACTTTGACGTGTATTGTCACGCATTGTTAACATGCTGCCTAAGTTTACATAATGTAACGTTGACACTGTGCTGGTGTTAATATCGTCAACATCATCGCCATTTAAATCAAAACCACGGCTACCATGTAGTGGTTGATCAATCGCGATAGTGGCAATACCAAATACTGATAAAATACCGGTAATAGGTAACATTTGTTCTTTAGAAGATGTAATACCATGTACTAACATAGCTACTGGCCAACCGTTTTCAGGCTCTTCTAGCGCTGGTAATCCCATGCTAGCTCGAACAGGATTAGCCCATGCTAAATCTGGCGTAGTCATTTGTACGTCAATTGGCAACATCGCACTAGTGGCTGGAATTGGATTAAACTTAGTTAAATTACGCTCAGTATCAATCTCCACCACAGAACTTAAATCACGTAAACCAAAGTTCATACAAAAACCATCATTTGCATCTAACGGTCCAGCAGGAATCGCCGCTGGATTTGCAGCTGCAAGACCGGCAAGTGTTGCACCTGAGTCACATCGTGCGCGCCACCAGTCATTTACTGGCGCTAATGGATTTTCTGCTGAAGGTACGCCTGAATAGTACGGTAATGTAATAGAACCACGAATATAGTTAGCTGCAGAATATAACGGTACTAAATCTGGCGGGATCATACCGGTTAATACGGTAGCAACTGAAATACCCGTATCTTGAACACCAATGGCAGGATTGCCCGCTTGTGCAGCAGCAACCATTTGCGGCACACCAGCAGCCATTATTGACTTAACCGTACTTAATACTCGTGTAGTCGATTGAGTAGTCATCGCGGCACTATAAATAATAGTATCGCTATCTACTCCAGCAGCCACAAGTGCAGCCTCGTAACTGTTAACTGCCGCTTGCAAGCCTAACTGTGATTCATTACCCAAAGGTAAAGTGTTTATATCTTGGCGGGCTAATTCATAAGTACTTGAACCTGCAATCGCTTTACCATTATTATCACGAAGATTATTAGTCATCATCATAATGTAAGTGGTTTCCGCTTTTAGCGGTTGTGTTGGAATAACCGAAACACTCGTACTAGCGCCTCGAGTAACAAAGTCTTGTCCAAAAACTAATTCACCAACAATTTTACAAGCAAGGCCGCGCTCTACCGCGGTACAATCACTATCGTTAGCGTCTCCACCCATAACCACTTCAAAAATTCTTACAGAAGCAGGGTCTTGTGCGCTGCTGTTCTCTAAAGATGTGCCAGCAGGGAAATCAATAGCTAATGAGAATGGTTGAGAAATAGACCAGCCATCAAGTGCGCTAATAGCAACAAAAGGATCAGAGCCATCGGTAGGGTCTTCAACAGGTATTTCTAAAGTACCATCTTGTGTGCCAGAGAAAATCAAATCATTTGGAATAGAAAGTCCAGCAGCCCCAGCTGCAGGATCAAATTTAACGCGTGCTGTCGCTGTTACGGCAGAACCATTTTCAGCAACTTCTTGTTCAACATCTTGTATCGTTTCGTCTCCACAAGCACTTAAACCTAATGTGCTGGCTATTGCGAGACTGAGTACTAGCTTTTTCATTTTATCTCCCCACGGTCTAGTCTTTATTTTATAAACTTAGAAATTTTCTAAGTTTATATTTATTATTCTTCATTATTGTTGAATTTTATACTTATCCTAGCATTAACCTCAACTTGTTCGACCAGTCAAACTTAACTCAAGAATACTTCAAGTGCTAGTGATTTTTTTATTTATTAACTGATTTATACAGTAAATGTAGAATTGCATCGAAAAACACTCGTCAGCCTAGTAGTGAAAGTAGTAGAATTATTAACAAATTTTTTCTACAAATAATCTTATGTTTGAATACACTATAACACCACAAATTTTAGCGAACAAAACCATTTTAATTACCGGCGCAGGTGCTGGCATTGGTCGCCAAGCCGCATTAACCTATGCACAGTTAGGTGCTACGGTTATTTTATTAGGCAAAACCGTCGCAAAACTTGAAGCAGTTTATGATGATATTCTTGCTAAAGGCTTTCCTGAGCCTGCAATTGTGCCGCTAGATTTAAAAGGCGCGACAAAACAAAATTATATTGATTTAGCATCAACAATTGAAAATCAGTTCGGTCAGCTTGATGGCGCATTACTTAACGCTTCAATATTAGGTGAATTAACGCCCTTTAATCAAATACATCAACAAACTTGGCAAGATGTGATGCATGTTAACGTTAATGCACAATTTTTGTTAGCACAAGCATTATTACCTGTATTGCTTAAATCACAGAGCTCATCACTGGTTTTTACTTCTTCAGGTGTTGGCAATAAAGGTAAAGCTTATTGGGGAGCTTACAGTATTTCTAAGTTTGCGACAGAAGGTATGATGCAAGTGATTGCTGATGAGTATGATAACAGCGTACTTAGAACTAACGTTATAAACCCTGGCGGCACAAACACAAATATGCGCTCTTCTGCATACCCTGCTGAAGATAAAAGCACTATCGCATCGCCAGAAGATATAATGCCTTTGTATGTATATTTAATGGCTGATGATAGCAAGGCAATTAACGGTCAACGTTTAAACGCACAGTAGATTTTAGTGACTAGGTAAGTTTTTATAATTTTAAAACATCGTGCCGTTAACGGTAGGCTTAGGTTTAAACTTACTTCCTAAACGCTAAACTAAAAAGGCCAACAATTGTTGGCCTTTTATTTTTCTGCATATGTCTAAATAACTGTCTAACTTGTGCTTTAAAGAACTAGCTATGAAATAACTTACCTTTAACACATAGCTAATAGTTGATTTAGCTTAGCGTAGTTCTCGTCGCAAAATTTTACCCACATTAGTTTTAGGTAACTCATCACGAAACTCAACCAACTTAGGCACTTTGTAATTTGTTAAGTTTGCGCGGCAGTGTTTAATTAATTCAGCTTCAGTTAAGTTAGGATCTTTACGAACTACAAATACCTTAACAACTTCACCACTTGCTTCATGAGGTATACCAACAGCTGCAGCTTCTAGTACACCATCATGACTTGCTAAAACCTCTTCAATTTCATTAGGGAAGACATTAAAACCAGATACAATAATCATATCTTTCTTGCGATCTACAATTTTGAAAAATCCATCTTCATCCATGCATGCAATATCGCCTGTTGCTAACCAGCCATCCTTTAAAATTTCATCGGTCGCTTCTTGGCGATTGTAATACCCTTTCATTACTTGCGGGCCTTTAACCCACATTTCTCCGGCCTCGCCAATTTTGGCATCAGTGCCATCTTCTAACACAATACGAATATCGGTTGATGATGCTGGTAAACCAATTGTGCCGCTGTAATGTTGCTGGTTATACGGACATAATGTTACTAATGGTGCACATTCAGTTAATCCATAACCTTCAAGTAAACGTGTTTTGGTTACGCTTTCCCACTTTTCAGCAACCGGACGCTGTACAGCCATTCCGCCACCTAATGACAATTTCAATTTAGAAAAATCTAACTCACTAAAACCTGGCGTGTTTAATAAGCCATTGAATAAGGTATTAACACCTGTAATTGCCGTAAAGTCATATTTTGCTAACTCTTTAACAAAACCGGGCATATCACGAGGATTAGTAATTAATAAATTTGTGCCGCCTAAAGTAATAAAAGTCAGGCAATTCGCGGTTAAAGCGAAAATATGATAAAGCGGTAAAGCGGTAACAACCAACTCTTTACCTTCTTCTAGTTGTGGTTTAATTGCAGCTTTTGCCTGCTCTAAATTTGCAACCATATTACGATGAGTCAGCATCGCGCCTTTTGACACACCTGTTGTTCCGCCGGTGTATTGTAAAAAAGCTAAATCTTCGCCTGTTAAGCTCACAGGGCTAAATGACAATTTTGAGCCTTTAGCAAGTACCTTATTAAAACGTTCGGTATTAGCAAGACTAAAAGCAGGTACCATTTTTTTAACGTATTTAACTACGCCATTCACAATAGCGCCTTTAACTGTACCTAGGCGATCGCCTAATGACGTTAGAATAACTTTTTCAACCGGTGTTTTATCAACAACTTTTTCTAAAATACTGGCAAAGTTTTCAATAATTAAAATAGCCTTGGTATTAGAGTCGTTTAATTGATGTTTTAACTCGCGGGCGGTATAAAGTGGATTAACATTAACCACGGTTAATCCGGCTAATAATGCACCAAAAAGTGCAATTGGATACTGCAAACAGTTAGGCACCATAATGGCAAATTTATCGCCTTTTACTAACCCTAAATCTTGCTGCAAGTAGGCCGCAAAGTCAGTAGCTTGGTCTAAAAGTTCACGATAGCTTATTTCAGCGCCCATATTAATAAACGCAGTTCGCTCGGCATAAACTTTCGTATATTTATGGAACATATCGACAATTGAAGCGTATTTATCTGGATCTATTTCAAACGGAACGCCGGGGGGATAACTCTTCTCAAGCCAAATTTTTTCCACAGTACCTTTCCTCTTTATACTCTTATACTTTAATAATGATACTTTTTAACAAATTTTTACTGGTCGATCCAGTTAATTTAAACACTTGTTTAAATTAACTGTAAAATGAGACTACATATTATAGCTGATTGAACACAAAAACTCGCTTAACTCACTTAATATACATTAATGATTTTAGCTCACTTCTAAAGCATTAATATGCGCATTTATAAGTTTTGCTGTTTGTTCTGGTTGTTCCATATGAACATGATGACCACCGGCTAATTTATGCACATCAAGTGTTTTAAACAAAGGTCTAAAATGTTTCAAACCTTTAGTTACCATAGACATGCCTTCGCTAGCATAAATCAACTGTACGGGTATTTTAATGTCCGCAATAACCTGTTCTGCTTGTGCCATACTAAAGCGATAGGTTGATACAGAACGTAAGCGGTTATCAGAGCGCCATCGAAAACCTAAACCGGTTTCTTCGATGCCACGTTGAACAATTATTGCGGCGTTGGTTTTATCTAAATCTGATACTTGCACTCTAGCCTCAATGGCTGAATCAAGGCTACTATGATATTTCTTAGCACTTATATCGCGAGTTAAACGACTTAATATACCTTTACGTAATTGAGTCGTTGTTGTTACTTCGTCTGATGTTAATAAGCCAATAGCATCAATCACAGTTAATGTTCTTACATGTTCAGGAAATGCAGCTGCAAACGCAGAAGCGATCATCCCTCCCATAGAATGCCCTACAATATCTACCGCATGCCATTGTTGCAAGCGGATCAAAGCCGTTAAATCATAGATCCAATCTACAAAATGGTAATGAGCATCTACACTTCGATGATCAGAAAAACCATGACCAGGCCAGTCAATGGCAATAACATGGTAGTGCGATAAATAAGGAAGTAGCGGTTGAAAACTCGCAGCATTATCAAGCCAGCCATGCAAACATAAAAGTAACTTCCCTTGCTCGTTACCATTACTGATACCGCTAATTTTTCGGCCGTTTACCTCAAAGGTTACCGTTTTAACTGTGTGATTGCTTGGCATAAAACTCCTTAAATTAGACAATTAATATCAGGGCATGGTGCAAGGTAAAAAGTTGTGTTCAAATTAACCTTTAGCGCGTAATGACACTTTACTCAATCTATAAATGGCGAATAATGCGACAGAAAACCAAATAGCAACCCAAATGACTTCGGGTATAAAAGTTAAGTCAGCTAACGCCGCTCCATCGCCGCGAGCTTGGCCATCAAGTAAATACAGTGGGCTCATTAAACTGTTAATTAACACTAATAAACCAGTAACTTGTAATATTTTTTGTAGATAATTATGTGCAGAGTACTTTATTTTCGCTAGTACTAAAGCGAGCAAAATTAAAACAATAAATAAGGTTAATAAATCACGCACCCAAAATAATATACTACTGGCCAATAACCCAACCAGTAGCACTGAGAATACCAAAGCAACTTTGCGGTGAGTAGACGCCAGATAAAATATTAAACTGCCCCATAAAATGGCTCCGCCATATCCCATTAAACTTATAAAAAATGCTGATCCGCCGCGCGTTGTACATAAACCAGCACCATTGGGAAATAGTTGTATTTTTACTATGCTACCGCCAGTGAGTATTGCCGTTAAACCATGGCTAATCTCATGAAAATAACTTTCTAACCACTTGAATGGAATAGAAATAAAAGGCAGTTGCAAGATAATTAGGGCGGTTAAAAACATTAACCAAAAGTGGTATTTAGGTTTAATGAGCATTATTGGCGTTTCGGTGCAGCAGTGATAATTTATATCCTATACATCAGGCGTCAGGAAAAATTAGGCGAACAAATCAACGCCAAAAATTTGTTGAATATCGTCACGTTGGGCAATGGCACCCACTGATTGATATGCAGCGACAGCTAATTGATTTTGATTTGATGGTGAATCATAGCCGCTATTGGAGTTATTTGATTGGCCATTTTGTTGATTACTTTGTTCAGTACTACGGCTATCAAATTGAGCAAGTTGATCTCGCTCAATTAATGATATAGCTTGCTCATCAAAATCTAGACGTTGTCGGCTGTTTGTGTCAGCTTGTGCGTTTTGAGCTTTATTTTCTTCGTTGCTAAGTTTTTCACGCGCAGCTACATTTTGGCGCTGTTCCTGGGCAGGTACGGCACGAGTATTTCCAAGTCTTGTCGACGCTTGGGTAGCTAAATTGGCGGAATTATTTATTTGCATCAAAGTAATTTAACAAATTCTAGTTAAGGTGAATACTATTTTTTATCAGGTTAAAAAACTAGTTTGTCAGTAACTAGCGCTTAACCTGTTCAATTTATTAATATAGATACTGTATAGATTAATTAAAATTTTATAGAAATTAATTAAAGATTATTTATTTTAGCTTAGCAAAATTATCGTCCGGGCAGTTTTTTCCAAGAAACAGTATCACGCACGTATTTAGGCTGCGCGTTTTCTGCATCAACGCTGTGCTTGTCAAAGTCTACTTGACCAATTTTTAGCATAGCTGAAGCCGTTGGATATAAAATATCAATAGCATCAGCGTTAGAAATTAAACTGACAAGTTTTGCATAAGCGCTCCAACCTGTTCCAACGCCGTAGGCGGGAAGCGTTAAATCTTGATAATATTGAGCTACAAGCTCAGGAGACAATACTGTTTCTTGCGTTTTAGGTTGCATAATACCTTGTGAGCCTACCTCATAATAACAAGTGTAAACTTCTGACATGCGAGCATCTATAGCGGCAATAACGTTATGTACGCCTTTTTCATCATAAGCTTGCTGAGCCATAGCCTGTAAAGTAGACACGCCGCGTGCAGACAACTGTGCAGAAAATGCTAAGCCCTGTGTTACACCAATGCCGATACGTACCCCTGTAAAACTACCAGGTCCGCGGCCGAAGATAATCCCGTTAAGATCAGATAACTTAACATTCGCCTGTTTTAACACACTGTCTACCATAGGAAGTAAACGCAAACTATGCGACTGAGGACACAATTCATATTCGCTGAACTGTTTGTCATTATATTTAATTGCTACTGAACATGCTTCAGTTGAGGCATCAATGGCCAGAAAATTCACGTAAAAAAACCTTTTAGTAATACTTCATAACTTATTGGGCGAGTTTAACATTATTTCAAGTTAATCCCATAAACCTTTAAAGTTACAAGTTTGAATTTTAAAATGTAATAGATATAACACGATGAAAAAAATAATTAGCGCACAGTTTAGATGAATTTACTTGCGATCAACAAGGCTTGCTAAAAACGTTGCCGCTTGATTAATATCACGGCTGCGTTTCATATCGGGTAAACTTTTAAGAAATACTTCACCGTATGGGCGATTTACTAATCTGTCATCACATATAACCAGAATGCCATTATCATTTACATCCCGAATTAAACGCCCTACCCCCTGCTTTAAGGCAATAACGGCTTGAGGAAGTTGAATTTGCGCGAAAGGGTCTTTTCCTTGTCGTTTTACATCTTCACTTCGAGCCTGCAACAATGGGTCGTTAGGAGAAGCAAAAGGTAGCTTGTCGATAATAACACACGTTAACTTATCGCCTCTAACATCAACCCCTTCCCAAAAACTTGCAGTTGCAAGTAACACAGCGGTGTCTTGCTCTACAAATTCTTCTAACAACTTACGTTTGCCCATTTGCCCTTGAACCAACAAGGGGTTATCAATTTGCTGATTTAATAGCTCTGCTACCTGATGCATCACGCGATAACTGGTAAATAGCATAAAGCAGGCCCCCGCACTGGCCTCAATTAAAGGAATAGCTAACTCGCATAACGCTTTAGCGCGATTCATATCATTAGCCGCTGGTAAATAACGCGGTATTATCAATTGTGATTGTTTAGCATAATCGAACGGACTATCAAGCAATAAACTAGCTGATCCGTCTAAGCCTAAATGGCTTGAGAAATGTTTAAAAGCACCATCAACAGCCAATGTTGCTGAGGTAAATATCCAACCCGCCCCCGATTCTTTCACATAGTTACCAAATTTATCGGCAACAGATAATGGGGTTTTGTGTAGCACAACATGGCGAGGTGTTGTTTCATACCAAAAACTCATCCCCATGGCATCAACATCTGCCATGACTTCATATTGGGCTAATAAATTTACCGCGCGATCAAAGCAATTATCGATAGCCTCGTTGCGTGAAACGCAAAGTTTAATCACTTGATAAAGAAAATCTAAATCAGTTTTTAACAATTTAAACGCATGTGAAAACTGCTGTTGTTGATGTTTTTCGCGCCAGTTTCCACGTTCAGGGTCATAATTGAATAACAGCCTAAATTCTTGACTCGTTTTTAACAGCTTTTCTGCCGCTTTTGCTAATTGTTTTACGTCGGTTAATTCGGTTCGATACACTTGCATTACATCGCTGCAAAGATCCAACATTTGCCGCGTAGAAAACGCTTCACCAAAATATTCACTGGCGATATCGGCTATCTGATGCGCTTCATCAAAAATCATGACATCGGCTTTTGGGATTAACTCGCCAAACCCACTGTCTTTTAACGCCATATCAGCAAAAAATAAATGATGGTTTACTACAACAATATCTGCGTCTATAGCCTTAGTTCGTGCTTTTATTAAATAACAGTCTTCTAAATTAGGACAATCTTTGGCGAGGCAGTTATCCACGGTACTAGTAACAAACGGGAACACCGGCGAACCTTCAGTAACATTAACCAACTCACCTATATCACCACTATGCGTACCATTTGCCCACGTCCGCACTTTAACAAAGTCAGCCAATGTTTGAGCATCAAGCTGCCCCCGCGATTGCTGGTATTGCTCTAATCGATAAATACAAAGGTAGTTTGCCCGCCCTTTTAATAAAGCAGCTTGGGCATTACTGGTGAGGGCTTTGCGTATTAATGGTAAGTCTTTATGAAATAATTGTTCTTGAAGGTTTTTAGTACCAGTTGAAACGATTATTTTTAGCTGTCCGGCGTCTTTTTCAGCCTGGGCTTTATTTGCGATAAGTGCTGGAATTAAATAAGCAAAGGTTTTGCCTGTTCCTGTACCCGCTTCCACGATTAAACTACTTTTTAGTTCAATAGCTTTAGCAACTTCTAATGCCATATCAAGCTGAGCTTGGCGCGGAGAAAAGCCCTGAATAGCTTTCGCTAAAGCTCCTTGATGTGAAAACGCATGTTCAACAGCATTCATGATGATACGACATTGCTAAATTTGCGCTCATTATAATCATCACAGTAAAAATTAACAGGGTAATTATGGTCAAATTCCCCTTATGCCAGCCAAACGAATACCGTCTTAACTACTTAACACTGTTTTCATATAACTAATCTCCAGCGCACTTACAGCTTAAGTAAGCAATCTTGTATAAATTCCAAGTTAGTTTATATATAAATATCTAGGTGTGGTTTATCATCTTTTTCTGAAGGAACACTCTCGCTATCGTCAAAGGTATCAACAAGCAGGCCTGTTTTATCTGCAGGCACCGTTGACGACTCAGCGCCATCTTTTGTTGAACTCTCAGAGTGACTTTCTTTATCAGATACCTTGCTTTTACTCTTTTTTGTTTGGTATACAGCAGATTCTTCTAAACCAGCTATATCGTCAGAGACCGCATTTGCCGCTGCTCCCTTTGCTAAAGCTTTAACTTTTAAATCTGCAGGTTTTATAGGGACAGGAACAACACGGGTTAATACTGTCGTAAATATGTCCATTATTGCCCCCTTTGATTATTTTCTAGTCTTTTTATTTATCTACACTATATCGACAACTCAAGTCTAAGCTTTAATAACTCGCTTTATGTTGCTTAGAACTAAACAATACTAGCTTAGTTCAAAATTTCATACTAATAGGATATTAATCGCTTGATCTGCCCTGAAATTCAACGTAATGTAAAGACAAATTAAAGTAACTACTTTAATTTAATGTAACACTAAGTATTTAACTTAAAGAACTAACTTACACACTTAAATTATTACTAAATAGAGTAAATAACACATGACTTTAAATCTGATCGCCATCCATCATCATCACCATCATACGGATTAGCTGCTCAGGTTTTTTCGCTGAGGGGCTTTGAACCTTTCAGCGGTGTAAGATAGAGAAAAATTAATTTCTAAACCCCCGAAAGAGTTCACCTCTCTCGGGGGTTTTCGCATTTTTATGGCTATACAATTGTATATACATGACAAATTTAACCATATTAAATGCGACTAAATAGATTAAGAATTTAAAAATTTAATAGGAAAATAACATGACTTCAGAACCACGTTTACGTATTGCAATGCAAAAATCAGGTCGCTTAAGCGACGACACACAAGCACTATTAAAGCGCTGTGGCCTTAAACTTAATGTTACTGATCGCCGTTTACTTGCTCATGTTACCAATATGCCAATAGATATTATGCGCGTTCGCAGTAGTGATATTCCTGGGCTAGTAATGGACGGCGTTTGTGATTTAGGTATTGTTGGCGACAACACACTCGAAGAAGCAGCGTTAGAGCGTGCTTTAATGGGGCAAAAATCGCAATACATTCGCACATCAGGCTTAAACTTTGGCGGTTGTCGTTTATCAATAGCCATGCCTGAAGGCTTTAACTATAAAGGTATAAAAAGTTTAGACGGTCTTAGATTTGCAACAACCTACCCACAACTTCTTAATCGTTACGCTAAGAAAAATGGTATTAATGTTGAGTTTTGTTTATTAAAAGGCTCAGTTGAAGTAGCACCGCGTGTTGGCTTGTC
This sequence comes from Colwellia sp. NW0002-52-1, assembly GCF_057550865.1. Classification (NCBI taxonomy): domain Bacteria; kingdom Pseudomonadati; phylum Pseudomonadota; class Gammaproteobacteria; order Alteromonadales; family Colwelliaceae; genus Colwellia; species Colwellia sp. NW0002-52-1. Next base: position 55,042 of record NZ_BAAJLU010000017.1, read on the forward strand.
AGATGGTATTTGTGATTTAGTCTCAACAGGTGCAACGTTAGAAGCTAACGGGTTAGTCGAAGTTGAAGAAATTTTTCAATCAAAAGCCTCTTTAATCCAAACAGCCTCTGCATTATCGCCAGAAAAACAAGCGATTCTTGATACATTATTACCGCGCATGCAAGGTGTAATGAAAGCACAAGAAAGCAAATACATTATGCTACACGCACCTAAAGACAAAATTGCTCAAGTAAGTGCATTAATGCCGGGTAAAGAAACGCCAACCATTTTACCGTTAGCAGATCGTGACGACCTTGTAGCCGTGCACGTAGTAGCAACCGAAACATTTTTCTGGGAAACTATGGAGGAACTTAATGCTTTAGGTTGTAACTCTATACTTGTCATGCCAATTGAAAAAATGATGGGCTAAAAAATGAGCACAAATACTTCACAAAACGCGTTAAAGGCTTCCATTATTTGGCAAGATTTGTCAGCCAGTGAGCGAAGCTTTGCGCTTGCTCGTCCAGCAATTTCAGAAAGTGCTTTGTTAACACAGCAAGTAGAAAATATTCTTGCAAACGTGAAAGAAAATGGTGACAAAGCTTTACTCGATTTAACGGAAAAATTTGATGGCGTATTACTCCCTAATTTGCGAGTAACGCCAGAGCAAGTTAATTCAGCTAAAAATCGATTAAGCGCAAAACGTTTAAAAGCCATTGAAACCGCTTATGGACAAATTAAACGTTTTCATCAAGCACAAGTTAATGACGACATTCGTGTTGAAACCACACCAGGTGTGGTTTGTACTTTAAAAACTGAAGCCATTGCCAATGTAGGCTTATACATTCCTGCCGGTAGTGCGCCATTGCCTTCAACCGTTTTAATGTTAGGCGTGCCTGCTCAACTGGCTAAGTGTCCGCGTAGAGTGTTGGTTTGTCCGCCAAATAAAAATGGTCAATTAGCTGACGAAATATTAGTGGCTGCCTCGTTGTGTGAAATTGACGAAGTTTATAGCGTTGGAGGGGCACAAGCTTGTGCCGCCCTCGCCTTTGGCACCGAAACTATTGCTCCGGTAAATAAGATATTTGGCCCTGGAAACAAGTATGTAACTGAAGCTAAAAAACAGTTAGCTTCACAGGTAAATGGTTTTGCTATTGATATGCCAGCAGGACCATCAGAAGTATTGGTTATTGCTGATGCGAATGCCAATGCAAGCTTTGTCGCCGCAGATTTATTATCGCAAGCCGAACACGGCCCTGACAGCCAAGTTATCTTATTGTCTGACAGCCAAACGTTAATCAATCAAGTGCAATTAGCGTTAGAAGCACAACTTGCGACTCTATCTCGTGCAGATATAGCGCGCCAAGCATTACAGCAAAGCCGCTTAATTTTAACCAAAGACTTAGATCAAGCGGTTGAAGTTTCAAACGAATATGGCCCTGAGCATTTAATTGTTCAAACTGACAACGCTCAAGAATTATTAGCAAGCTTGCGTAATGCTGGTTCTATTTTTATTGGAGCATACACGCCAGAGTCAGCCGGTGATTACGCCAGTGGTACTAACCATGTATTACCAACTTACGGTTACTCAAAAGTTATTAGCAGCTTATCGTTAGCGGATTTTTCTAGACGTTTTACCGTACAAGAAATCACCCGCCAAGGATTAAGCGCTTTAGCTGAATGTATTTGTGAGTTAACTGACGCTGAAGGATTAGATGCCCACAAGCGAGCAGTAACTATTCGTTTAGAAACTGATTCTGCGACTAAAAGTTCGGAGGCATAAATGACTATTGTAAACAAACTTGCTCGTAAAGAGCTGATAGACATGGTGCCTTACCAGTCAGCACGCCGACTTTTTGCTAGCAGCAGTGCTACTGAAGGTAAAGTATGGTTAAACGCAAACGAGGCTTCTGGCTCAGGTAATTATCAAGTCAGCAGCACCAGCATTAACCGCTACCCTGACTTTCAACCTGAAAAATTAATCAGCGCTTATAGCCAATACAGTGAAGTATCAGCCGAAAACTTGTTGGCAACACGTGGCGCTGACGAAGGTATCGAGTTAATCATTCGAACATTCTGTACGGCTTATCAAGACAGCATTATTATATGTCCACCTACTTATGGTATGTACGCGATTAGTGCAGAAAATCACGGTGCAGATGTTATTAAAGTGCCGCTGGACGAAACGATGTCTCTGGACTTAGCTGGCCTGCAAGCACAAGTAGGCAAAGCCAAAGTGGTATTTTTATGCTCACCAGGTAACCCAACGGGCAATTTATTATCTCAGCAAGAGATTAAAACCGCGCTTGAGCTTTTTGCTGAAAACGCCATTGTTGTGGTTGACGAAGCTTATATCGAATTTAGCCCAGAGCAAACAGTTGCAAGTTGGCTAAAAACTTACCCACATTTAGTGGTACTAAGAACGCTATCAAAAGCTTTTGCTTTAGCCGGTTTACGCTGTGGTTTTACTCTCGCGAATAAAGAGGTTATTACCATGCTCAGTAAGGTTATAGCGCCTTACCCTATTTCAGCGCCCGTTGCAGATATTGCTAGTGAAGCACTCGCAAAACCGGGTCTTGAGCAAATGAGCCAACGCGTACTAGAAACAAACGCACTACGAGCGCAATTAGCCACCTGGTTAGCAAAGCAAAGCTGGTGCAGTGAAATCTTTAATAGCGATGCCAACTTTATTTTATTTCGTTGTCAAAACAATGAGCTAAAAGATTTTATTTTTAATTGCTTAGTAGAGAACGATATTTTAATACGCGACCAGTCAAAACAGCAAAACCTAGAAAACTGCTTACGTATTAGTATTGGCAGTGAACGCGAACTTTCTTTATTACAACAAACTATCACGCAAAGTTTTACTAACAACGGCGCTGCTACAGCAGCCGAAACGTTATCACAAGAGAATTAATATGAGCCAAGAAAATATTTTATTTATCGACCGAGACGGTACTTTAATTGAAGAGCCAATTACCGATAAACAAGTTGATAGCCTAGAAAAGTTAGTCTTTGAACCGAACGTAATTCCGGTATTAATAGCCTTACAGAAAAAAGGTTTTCGCTTAGTTATGGTGTCTAACCAAGATGGTTTAGGTACCACAAGCTATCCGCAAAGTGATTTTGATTTGCCTCACGATAAAATGATGGCGATGTTTGCATCACAAGGTATAACCTTTGATGACGTACTTCTTTGCCCACACTTTGAAGCAGATAATTGTAGTTGTCGTAAGCCTAAGCTAGGTTTAGTTAGCGGTTATTTACAGCAAGGTAAAGTGAACTTTGCTAACTCTTATGTCATTGGCGACCGTGATACCGATGTTGCGCTAGCTGCAAACATGGGCATAAAAGCGATTAAATACGATCGTAAAACCCTTAATTGGGACCACATCGCCGAGCAACTACTCACCAAACCAAGAGTAGCAAAAGTCGTTCGAACCACCAAAGAAACTAATATCAATGTCGCGATTAATCTAGATAAGGTTGGCGATATCAGTATTAAAACTGGCTTAGGCTTTTTCGATCATATGCTTGAACAAATTGCCGCACATGGTGGTTTTAGCATGCAAGTAGATGTTGATGGCGATTATCATATTGATGAGCACCACAGTGTTGAAGATACAGCACTCGCTTTAGGACAAGCACTTAAACAAGCGTTAGGCGATAAACGTGGCATCGGCCGATTTGGTTTTGTTTTACCCATGGACGAATGTCGCGCCGAATGCTCGATTGATCTATCGGGTCGTCCTTGGTTAGAGTTTGACGCCAAGTTTAGCGATAATATGGTTGGCCAAATGTCGACGCAAATGGTTTCTCACTTTTTCCGTTCATTAGCTGACTCAATGGCAATTACCTTACATCTTTCAACAACTGAAGGTAACTGCCATCACCAAGTTGAGAGTTTATTTAAAGTTTTTGGTCGCGCATTACGCCAAGCCATTACTGTTGTAGGTGAAGATTTACCGAGCACGAAAGGATGTCTCTAGCATGAGCGAGAACAAACCTGCTAATTTTGTCATTGTTGATACCGGTTGTGCTAACTTAGCGTCAGTAAAGTTTGCCGTAGAACGTTTAGGTTTTGCGATTACTATTTCTGACGATATAGAAGTCATTAAAAATGCCGACAAGGTAATTTTACCCGGCGTAGGTAGCGCTCGTCATGCTATGGAAAACATAGTAGCAAAAGGTTTAGTAGAAACCTTGCAGCAACTAACTCAACCAGTTTTAGGTTTTTGTTTGGGTATGCAATTAATGGCACGCACCTCTGTTGAAGGCGCAGGTAAAAACGAAGTAGTACAATGTTTAGGTTTAATTCCTACCGACATTACGCCCTTACAGGCAAAGGACTTACGTTTGCCGCATATGGGTTGGAATACCTTAACGCAAGTATCTGAGCATGCAATATTCAAAGGCATTAATGCTGATGATTATTTCTATTTTGTACATAGTTATGCCGCACCTATTTCACAATATACTATAGCTCGTTGCCAATACGGAGCTGAGTTTTCAGCTGCTATAGCTAAAGACAACTTTATCGGTTGCCAATTTCATCCAGAACGCTCAAGTACGCTTGGCAGTAAAATCATTAAAAATTTTTTGGAGATGTAAACCATGATGATCCCAGCAATTGATTTAATCGACGGAGAAGTCGTACGATTATTTCAAGGTGATTACCAACAGAAAACCAACTATCAATATAGCGCAAAAGAGCGACAAAACGTTTATGCAAAAGCTGGTGCTACCGTAATGCACTTTGTTGATTTAGACGGGGCAAAAGATAGCCATAAACGCCAGTTAACTTTACTTGAAACCTTAGTAAAGCACGACACTATGATCATTCAAGTTGGTGGTGGTGTACGTTGCAAAGAAGACGTACAGCAGTTACTTGATTTAGGCGCAGACCGAGTGGTTATTGGTTCACTTGCAATAAAAGAGCCTGACCTAGTGCGCACTTGGATCACAGAGTTTGGTGGCGAAAAAATTGTTTTAGCATTAGATGTAAAAATTGATGCTGACGGTAACAAAACCCTACCAACTCACGGTTGGATAAAAGACAGTGGCGTTAATTTAGAAACATTATTAGATGACTACATTGCCGCAGGTTTAATTCACGTACTTTGCACCGACATTAGCAAAGACGGTACATTAACCGGTAGCAACGTCGGCATGTATCAAGAACTTTGTCAGCAATACCCGAGCATAAAATGGCAAGCTTCAGGCGGCATTGGCTCATTAGACGATATAAAAGCACTTATTCCAACCGGCGTTGACGGCGTTATATTGGGCCGCTCATTACTTGAAGGTAAGTTTACCTTAGAGGAGGCAATCGCATGCTGGCCAAACGCATAATTCCTTGTCTTGATGTTCGTGATGGTAAAGTGGTTAAAGGCGTGCAATTTCGGAACCATGAAATCATTGGCGACATAGTACCACTCGCGCAAAAATATGCTGAAGCGGGTGCTGACGAACTGGTTTTTTATGATATTACCGCGAGCTCAGACGATCGCGTTGTTGATAAAAGCTGGGTTAGCCGAATTGCAGAAGTTATCGATATACCATTTTGTGTCGCTGGTGGCATAAAAACAGAAGAAGATGCCAAACAAATTTTAATGATGGGTGCTGATAAAATCTCTATCAACTCCCCTGCTTTAAGAGATCCTAGCTTAATCGCTCGGTTAGCCGATGTATTTGGCCAGCAATGTATTGTTATTGGTGTTGATAGCTTCTTTAATCAAGACGCTAATAACGGTAAAGGTGAATATCAAGTTTACCAATTTACCGGTGACGAGGCCCGTACACAAAAAACTAAGTGGCGCACTTTAGATTGGATCCAAGAAGTGCAAAAACTCGGTGCTGGCGAAATTGTTTTAAATTGCATGAACCAAGACGGTGTTCGCCAAGGTTATGATATTAATCAACTAAAACAAGTTAGAGCCTTGTGTAATGTGCCACTTATCGCTTCAGGCGGCGCAGGTAAAATATCACATTTTGTTGATGTTTTTCAGCAAGCCGATGTTGACGGTGCCCTAGCAGCGAGTGTTTTCCATAAAGGCATTATCGCGATGGATGAATTAAAGCAAACCCTAAAAAATGAAAAAGTTGAGATCAGATTATGCTAATTACAAATGACAATATTAGCCAATTGGCATGGGATAAAATGGATGGCATGATCCCAGCCATTATTCAGCACCAAGATACAGGTGCTGTGCTAATGCAGGGTTATATGAATGCTGAAGCGTTAGAGAAAACATTAGCTACTGGCTTAGCAACATTTTACAGTCGCGCCAAACAAGCCTTGTGGTGTAAAGGCGAAACCAGCGGTAACTTTTTAAAAGTCAGCCAAGTAGTAACCGATTGCGATCAAGACAGCTTATTAATTGCCTGTCGCCCTCAAGGGCCTACTTGTCACCTTGGTACAGAATCTTGCTTTCCTGAGCAAAAACTTAGCCAACAAAATTTTCTTAGCCATCTTGAGCAAGTTATCGCTAGTCGCAAAAATGACGCGCCCGAAGACAGTTACACCGCACATTTATTTTCACGTGGCACAACAAAAATGGCACAAAAAGTAGGTGAAGAAGGTGTTGAAGTCGCGCTGGCTGCCGTAGCTGAAACCAAAGATGATTTATTAGGCGAATGTGCCGATTTGTTTTATCACACCATTGTACTGCTGCAAGATCAAAATATTGAGCTGAGTGAAGTTATGGCGGTACTACAAGCTAGACACCAGAAGAAATAACTCTGCTAGCCAACTAACCGTCAATTTTCATTAAGTTATCATTTAGTTATCAGCAAGTTAATAATACATAAGTAACTTAGTTAACCGCTTAATCGGTTATCTAAGTTACTTTATTAACATTTTCAATAGCCAAGGTCCCTTCTTACCTGCTTACCTACTTAATAATTGAATATTTGTCGTCAAATACCAGCAAATTAAGTCAGAATATTAGGGTTTAGAGTTTAGCATTTGATCATTAATGTATTGCTGTATATAATTCGCGCAATATTTTTTTCATCTCGAAAATTTACGCTAAGGAAAGCACATTGTTAAAGTTTCATGCTATAAAAAAGTACGGTTCCAAATTAAGGCCAAGTCTTGTAAACCGTTTTGGTGAGAAAAAATATTATAGTCCCTCAGAAGTTAGATCAACTGTTTACCAAAAAAACTTCAACCCTAAATATTTACCTTTAGCGTATTTACTTTGTTTAGAGCAAAATGATTTAAAAAACGTATTATTTACCGAGTATCCAGAACTCGATATTGAGCAATATAAAATAGACATTAACGACTATATTACTCGAAAGAAATATGGTGAATACTTTCAACGTTTAAACCATGACCTAACAAATAATTGAACAACTTCAATATAGAAATCAGATAATCAATTAACAATAATTAACCATTACGTAGTTGGTAATTTCTTTCCTCGCTATATACGCTATTTATTATTTCTGCTATTTTTATTTAACAAACAAAGATAATTTCTACTGCCTATTCCAATAATTATGTTATCTATTTTTTCATAACGGAAACAAATAATTACAAGACATAAGATTTAATAAGCAGTTATTTTACTTATCAATTTATAACGTAGTAGTTATTCAACTTGGTATTAGTTAATTTATATATTGCGCATTAAAAAACAACAATCAGACTTGAAAAGTTAATGTTATATGACAACTAAATTGAAAGATCGACCATTAGAAAGCAAAATTATTTTGACCGGTAGCGCAGCTGCTGTTCTTGCTTTTATCCCTATTCTTTTATATAGCATACAGATTCAAGATACAGTAGAAATAATACTATCGTTAATTGGAATGATAGCGATCTTGATTATATTCTTAGGTGTTTTATTTACCAATAAAACCAAAATATTTAGTTATTTACTTGCTGTTTCTGCTCAAATCATAATTTTAGTTGCTGTTGAGCTTAGAGGTGAAAATTTAATTTATTGGGCTTTTCCGTTAATAATTGCATGCTTTTATTTACTACCAACGATAGTCGCTAGTATTTTAAATGCAGCATTAATTACTGGCATTTTTTACCTCACCTGCCAACAAGTTGAAAGCTTTATATTGCTTAGAATTGTTGTAACCTTAATTTTAACTAACGTTTTTGCAGCTGCATTTTCAATATTTATGCAAAATAAAAATCAGCAACTATTGCGCAGTGACAACTTAAATCAACTCCGTAATAAAATTCTTGAGTTAATTGCTGGCTCTGCACCATTATCACAAATACTGCCAGCCATAATACTCGGAATTGAAAAAGTACACCCTAAAATGTTGTGTAGTATTTTACTCATTGATGAGTCAGGTAAACTCCTATTACAAGGTGCTGCACCTAGCTTACCTGACTTCTATAACGAAGCAGTAGACGGTTTTGAAATTGGTCAAGGCAAGGGATCTTGTGGCACGGCCGCGTTCACAAAAAAAAGAGTTATTGTGAGCGATATATCAACACATCCTTTTTGGTCTGCCTGGGCTCCACTCGCTAAATCAGCTGGTTTATCAGCATGTTGGTCAGAGCCTATTATCGACAGTAAAGATAATTTACTGGGTACCTTTGCTATTTATCATGGTAAAAAGTCTAGCCCAAACAAAACTGACTTTGCTTTAATTGAACAAATATCAAACCTTGCTCGTATTGCTATTGAACGCGACAAAGCTGATAAAACTATTTGGCATCAGGCAAATTTTGACAGTTTAACAAAACTGCCAAATCGTAATCTTTTAATGGAGCATTTAAACACTGCACTATCGACTGCGAAACAAGAAAAAAATCAGCTTAGTATCGCAATGTTAGATATAGATAACTTTAAAGATATTAATGACTCTCTTGGACATAATGTTGGCGATGAATTACTAATAGCAAGTGCTACACGTATCAAAAGCTGCATTCGAAAAAATGATATCGTTGCCAGGTTAGGCGGTGATGAATTTATTATAGTACTAGTAGGCCCTACTACTTCTGTAGATATTGAAAACATAGGGCAAAGTATATTAGTTGCTATTGACCAACCCTTTATTATCGACGAAAAAAGTGTTCACTGTACGGCAAGTATTGGTATTGCTACTTATCCTAACGATGCCATTCATATAGATTCGCTGCTAAGGAATGCAGATCAAGCTATGTATAATGCTAAAAGTTTTGGCCGCAATAGTGTTCAACTATTCACTGAAAATATGCGAACTGACTTTCTTAAGCGTATGGAAATTATTAAAGATTTACGTATCGCTTTAGCTCAAAAACAATTTCATATGGTTTATCAACCCATTGTCAACTTATCAAACAATAAAGTGTTAAAAGCTGAAGCGCTGATCCGTTGGCAGCACCCTGAAAAAGGTTTAATTTCACCATTAGATTTTATACCGATTGCAGAAGCAACAGGCTTGATAGTAGAGATCAGCGAATGGATATTTTCTGAAGTATCTAAAAAAGTAAAATACTGGCGAGAGATGTTTTGTCCAGAGCTAATGATCAGCATAAATACATCACCAGTTCAGTATAAAGACCAAGGAAAGCAAATTACCGCTTGGGTCGACTCAATGGCAATACAAAATCTTCCTACGCAAGCTATAGCCATTGAAATTACCGAAAACCTATTAATGGAAAACCAAACAGAAGTTGTTCGGGTACTTGATCAAATTCGTCAACAGGGTGTTGCTGTTGCCATTGATGATTTTGGTACTGGATACTGTTCATTCTCATATTTGAAAAACTATGCTATTGATTACTTAAAAATCGATAAAAGTTTTATCCAGAAAATGTCAGCAGATACTAAAGATGCAGCACTTTGTGAAGCCATTATAGTAATGGCCAGTAAACTCAATATTGATGTTATTGCAGAAGGCATTGAAACTATTCAACAAAAGGAGTTTTTAACACAAGCTGGCTGCCTTTATGGTCAGGGGTATTTATTAGCAATGCCAATGTCTGATATTGATTTTGAACAATTACTGATTAAAGAAACAATAGCGAAATAAGCACTTTAACTTAATTTATATCGTCATTAATAAGTAACTTCATTGATAAATAAGGCTGGTATTATTAACGATACTTCACAATTGATTATTGCTGTACAGCCTGCCTTTAAGGTATCTTAGTTGTTAAAGAAACATGATAACAAACGATATAAAATGAGTATACCTACCGATAAGCTATGGATAAATAAAACGTTCGAGCAACTAAATACAGCCGAACTTTACGACTTACTTAAGTTAAGAATTGATATATTTGTTGTCGAACAAAGTTGTTTTTATCCTGACCTAGACAACCTTGACCGCCACCCAGATACTCAGCACTTATTTTGCTATCAAGCAGATGTAATGACAGCATATCTTCGTATTCTTCCTAAAGGGCTAACTTATCCAAACAACATCAGTATTGGACGAGTTGTAACTGCCCAAAGTGCTCGCGGAAGCGGCCTTGGTCATGAATTAATGCGTAAAGGTTTATCACTGTGCCTTAATATTTTCCCTAATGATACGGTAAAAATCTCAGCACAAGAGCACTTAGAAAAGTACTACAATCAACATGGTTTTGAACGTGTGAGCGAGATGTACTTAGAAGATGAAATTCCGCATATTGCTATGCTTAAAACGCGTTAAGTTAAACTTGCAAAACTAAAAATGCCAACAGTAATGTTGGCATTTTTATAAGAAATAAAAAACGACTTAAGTTTTAGGCAAAAACAAATAAGCGAATATTTTCTATCGATAAAACGAGTAATACGATAAAGGTTGCCAATACACCTATTTGACGAGGCTTAGAGCTACCAATTGTTTTACTAATACCAATAGCGTGCGCCAAACGTGCTAACAATAAAACACCGCCAAGAAAGTGTAACAATAAAGCCGACGCGCCATTTATTTCATAACAGCCCATTAGTATTAATGCCAACGGAACATATTCTGAAAAATTGCCATGAATACGAACACGTTTAGCTAAGGTTGCGCTCTCACCTGTACCTATACCAACCTTAGCACTCAAGCGTTCACGAATTATATTAATTGAAAATCCTATAAATAAGAGTGCTAATAGGCTTGCATAAAAGCCAGTTATTGAAAGCGATGTCATGGTATTTCCTTTGAGATTAATAATGAATAAATTTCATCTATTGCGAAATATTAACGATTAAGCACTTAAATTCATAGCAGTATTTACACTTTATACATTGCAACCTATCAATTCTCGTAAATACCACTAAATATGGCTATGAAGTAAATTAACTCGCTGTAACTATTAGATTACTTCAACGTCAGGCAATTTTAATAATGATAAAAAATGAAATGCTTTTGATTAATAGCAGGTCTACTATGGTTAACTACATAACGCTTTATACATCCACTTTTTAGACGTGAGATAATTATGAAAAAAATTCTAGGCTTAGTTTTAACATCTTCGGTACTTATTTATGCATCGTTAGGCCATGCAGCTGAAAGCAAGAAAGCTATTTTAGCTGGCGGTTGTTTTTGGTGTATGGAATCTGATTTCGAAAAGCTCCCCGGCGTTACCAATGTTATATCTGGCTTTACTGGCGGAAAGATAAAGAATCCCACCTATAATGGCGATCATACCGGCCATTATGAGGCGGTAGAAATAACTTATGATCCAACCTTAGTCAGCTATCAGGCTATACTCGATCATTACTGGGTAAACATTGACCCATTTGATGCCAAAGGGCAATTTTGTGATAAAGGTCCAAGTTACCTAAGTGCTATTTTTGTCGCTAACGAGCAAGAGCGTAAACTCGCTGAAGCAACAAAATCAGCAGTAAAAGCAGAGTTTCCTGATCAAACGGTTGTTACGCCTATATTAAACACTAGTACCTTCTACCCTATAAAAGGAGAAGAAAGTTATCATCAAGATTATTATAAAAACAACCCGATTCGATACAACACCTATCGCTGGCGATGTGGCAGAGATAATCGTTTAGACGAAATTTGGGGAGACAGAACAACGCATTAATTACATTAGTTTTATGTAATATCCCGAAAATTAAGCTGCAGTAATGTTACTGAATTTAAATTATGGCTCGTCAATCAATTCAATAAACGGTAGCGGTTTAGATAAAGCTTCGTAGCAAGTTTAATAGTAAACTCAAACGCCATATACAAAAAAGCTCGCCTAGGCGAGCTTTATCATTTTAACGTAACGCAACATTGTTTATCTTAGGTTTAACTTAAGATAGTTTCTCATCTAACAATGCACTAACTTGTTCAACTGGCTGAGTGCCGTCAATGGTTAAATAAGCACAAGCATCTGCTTTAGCTTCAGCTCGGTAATAAGCAACAAGTGGCTTGGTTTGTTCATGATAAATGCCTAAACGCTTACGCACAGTAGCTTCTTCATCATCAGGACGAATTGCTAATTCATCGCCAGATACATCATCTTTACCTTCCACTTTCGGTGGATTATAAACGATATGATAAACGCGACCAGAGCCAGCATGAACACGGCGACCAGCCATACGTTCAACAATAACTTCGTCTGGTACGTCAAATTCAATAACATAATCAACCGCAACGCCATTTTCTTTCATTGCGTCGGCTTGAGGAATAGTGCGAGGAAAACCATCCAGTAAAAAACCAGCTTTACAGTCATCTTGAGCAATACGCTCTTTAACTAAACCAATAATTAATTCATCAGAAACGAGCTGACCTGCGTCCATTACTGCTTTAGCTTTTTTACCAAGATCAGTACCTGCTTTAATTGCAGCACGAAGCATATCACCAGTAGAAATTTGTGGAATGCCAAATTTAGCCATTAAAAATTGTGCTTGAGTACCCTTACCGGCACCAGGTGCACCTAATAAAATAATGCGCATTTAGTATAACCCTATTTAATAAATGAATTGGTTTTCGAAATTGCAAACACTATACATTTTCAAAGGATTTCAAACAAGTGGTAAGCACTGTAAATAAACAAAAAAGGAGCTAAAAAGCTCCTTTTTTTGACTAAAGTCTAACGACATTATGACTTAAGTAGTATTCAACCTAAGTTGTTACTATTTAGTCAGGCTTAGCATTAACTTGTTTAAACGTGACACAAATGTAGCTGGGTCTTTTAAGCTGCCACGTTCTGCTAGCATAGCTTGTTCAAATAAAACTTCAGCCCATTGCTTAAATTGTGCATCGTCTTGTTCATCAGCAACATGTTTAATTAAGTCATGCTCAGCGTTAATTTCAAAAATTGGTAATGAATCTGGTACTTCTTGACCAACCGATTGCATTAACTTCATCATTTGGCTGCTCATGTCATGCTCGTCGGCAACAATACACGCTGGAGAGTCAGTTAAACGTTGTGAAATTTTAACGTCTTTAGCTTTGCCTTCAAGCGCTGTTTTAATACGAGTAACAACAGAATCAAATTCTTGTTCAAGTTTTTCTTGAGCTTCTTTAGTTTCTGCATCATCCATATCGCCAAGGTCTAAACCGCCACGAGTTACAGACTGTAATTGCTTACCGTCAAACTCAGTTAAATGGCTTACTAACCATTCATCGATACGGTCAGACATTAATAAAACCTCAATGCCTTTCTTGCGAAATACTTCTAAGTGCGGGCTATTTTTAGCGGCTTCAAAGCTGTCTGCAACCACATAATAAATTTTATCTTGGCCTTCTTTCATACGCTCAATATATTGGGCAAATGAAGTACTTTGCATACTGTTATCTTGATGTGTAGAAGCAAAGCGCATAAGTTTTGCAATACCATCTTTATTGGCTGAATCTTCTGCTGGACCTTCTTTAAGCACTTGGCCAAATTCATTCCAAAATAGTTGATATTGTTCAGCGTCTTTGTTGCCTAATTTTTCAAGCATTTTTAAAACACGTTTAGTACAACCCTTGCGAATTGCTTCTGTGATTTTGTTATCTTGTAAAATTTCACGTGATACGTTCAAAGGTAAATCGTTTGAATCTAATAAACCTTTCACGAAACGTAAATAGCTAGGCATAAATTGCTCAGCATCATCCATAATAAATACACGTTGAACAAACAGTTTTAAACCATGCTGTTTTTCACGGTTGTGCATGTCAAATGGTGCTTTCGACGGGATATAAAGTAATGAAGTATATTCTGTTTTACCTTCTACTTTGTTGTGTTCCCATAAAAGCGGGTCGCCAAAGTCGTGTGAAACATGCTTATAAAACTCTTTATATTCTTCGTCTGAAACGTCAGATTTTTCACGAGTCCAAAGCGCTGTTGCTTTGTTTACCGGTTCCCAAAGTGCAGGAACAGCATCGCGTGCTTCAATAGCTGGTGAAGTAACATTACCTTCGTCGTCTTTTACTTCAGCTACCGCTTCAACAGCAGGAACTTCAGGTGTTAACATTTCTACAGATACAGAGATATGATCAGAGTATTTAGTGACTATCGACTTTAAACGCCAATCGTCAGCATACTCGCTTTCTTCTTCTTTTAAGTGAAGAATAATGTCAGTACCACGGTTAGTTTTTTCGATTTTAGCCGTAGTGAATTCACCTTCACCGGCACTTGTCCATTCAACACCTTCAGAGGCAGCAACACCTGCAGCGCGTGAACGAACAGTTACTGAGTCAGCAACGATAAATGCAGAGTAAAAACCAACACCAAATTGACCAATTAATTGTGAGTCAGACGCTTGGTCTCCAGAAAGTTGTGAGAAAAACTCAGCCGTGCCTGATTTAGCAATGGTACCTAAATGCTCAATGATTTGGTCATGTGTCATACCAATACCGTTATCAGAAATTGTTAAGGTATTGTTTTCTTTATCACAACTTACACGAACACGTAAATCACCGTCGCCTTCATAGAGATCAGCGTTCGATAATGCTTTAAAACGTAACTTATCAGCGGCATCTGCGGCATTAGAAACTAACTCACGTAAAAATATTTCTTTGTTTGAATAAAGTGAGTGAATCATCAACTGTAATAGTTGTTTTACTTCGGTTTGAAAACCATGAACTTCTTTTTGACCTGCTTCTGACATCTTGAAACTTCCTAATCTAACTAACATGAAAACATTTGATAATTGTGCGTAGTAAACACTTTTGTTTAATACTCACTCGATAACTAACATGTGGGGGTCGCAAAAATGTTTTCAAGCACATAATTAAAATTTTTATTCGAGCGCAAAATTTCATTGTGTTATATCTAAAGCTCTGAAACTGCATAAAGCCTAATAAAAGTAAGCAACAAATATTTTTAAATACCCTACATCAAAAATAATAATTTGCTTCTGGCAACGTCAATCTTTACATTGAAGCTTCACCTTTTATTGCGCAAGTCAGGCGCAGACTTCTTTTAAGAATAAGTGTCTCACAGGGATTCAATATGCTTTTTGATCGAAACAACAATGCCGCTATTTTATTAGCAGGTATTTTGGCGTTAGTTATTGGTGTTGGAGTTGCGCGATTTGCTTTTACATCATTACTCCCTGCTATGTTAGAAGAAGACCTCAGTATTGCTTTTGCAGGCTTATTGGCATCGATTAATTATGTCGGTTATTTATCTGGCTCAATTTTTTCAATTTTTATAAAAGATATACACGCCAAAGTTAAATTCTTTCGTATCGGCTTAGTTTTATGTATTTTAACATCCCTGATTTTGGCCTTTAATGAAAATAACATTATTTGGTTAATATCACGTTTACTCGCAGGGTTCGGTGCTGCCATGGCACTTGTTGTGGGCTCGGCTATTGTGATGTCAAAGTTACAAAACACCAATAAAACTAAAGCAATGGGTATTCACTTTAGTGGCTTAGGCTTTTCTATTTTAGTGTCTGATTTAATTATGCGTGCTGTATTTTCTTCTGGCGGTAACTGGCAAAATGCTTGGTTCGTATTAGCCATTGCAGGTACCGTGTTCGCTTGTTATTCAGGCTATATTCTCAGTTTTGAAAAACAACCTGCAGAGCAAGTTGTTAAACATAAATTTGATAAATCACTATTTACTCCCCTAGTTATTGTATTGGCACTAGCCTACTTTACTGAAGGTGTAGGCATGGTAGTTCAAGCAACGTTTTTACCTGATATTGTTAACTCATTACCTGGACTCGACGGTTATGGTGGTTACGCTTGGTTAGCGGTAGGTTTAGCCGGAATTCCTTCTTGTATTATCTGGATGCGTTTAGCACACAAATATAACAGTATCGATATTATGATGGTGGCAATGGCGTTGCAGGTGGTTGGTATTTTAATCCCGATATTTTCCGCTAATATTTATCTTAATTTGATCAGTGGCATTTTATTCGGAGCCACCTTTATTGGGCTTGTGTCATTGTTTATGAATTATGGTGGCCAACTCGCAGGTAAAAACCCAGTTTTTATTATGGGATTAATTACCGCAGCTTATGGTGTAGGGCAAGTGGTGGCGCCGCTATATTGCGTGGCGTTAATCGCGAAATTTCATAATTATAACGCGGCACTTTATCTCACCGCGTTTATTGTTTGTTGTGGAATATTATTACTTAAATATGCACAAACAAATTTAATTGTTAAAACACCTGTTAAAAATATTGGCTAGTATTTTGCTGTTAAGCGCCATTCACGGCTACATTCACTGCTAAGTGTATTCACAAGTTAAAGCCAATAGACTTAGCAGAGTTCTGAGCAAAAAAGCTGAAAGATATAAAACAAGTTAGCACTAAAAGTTATAGTTTTTGCGCCCCGACAAGGCATGCGACAATGTATTACCGTCAACATATTCTAATTCACCACCAACAGGCACACCGTGTGCAATTCTTGATATTTCAACATCATAGGTTTGGGTAAGTTCAGCAATAAAGTGCGCGGTGGCTTCGCCCTCTACAGTTGGGTTAGTGGCTAAAATAACTTCACTAAATTGCCCTGTTGCTAATTGTTTTTCTAAAATATCTAAACCTAAATCATCGGGACCAATACCATCAAGCGGAGATAAATGCCCCATTAGCACAAAATAGCGACCTTGAAACTCACCGGTTTGCTCTATCGCAATAACGTCCGCAGGTGTTTCAACAATACATAATTGCGTGGCTATTTTGCGCTTAGGACTTTGACAAATTTCACATAGCTCTTCTTCAGTAAAATTACGACATTGTTGGCAATGACCAATATTTTCCATAGCGCGTGCTAACGTTTGAGAAAGCTTACTGCCACCATGGCGATTGCGCTCAAGTAAATGAAAAGCCATACGTTGTGCTGACTTTGCACCAACACCAGGTAAACACTTTAATGAATCAATAAGTTCTTGAACTAACGGGCTAAATTTCATTACGACTCTTTCTTGGCTTGGTTGACTTTCATTTACTTAACGCTAAGCAAATGAATAATATTAAGAGCACAGTTTATCATCAGGTATAAAGATTGATAATAAATAATTAAAAGAAATTATTGATAGAAATAAACGAACACCATAGATTCGCAATTGTCGAACAACTGGGTTTGCTGCGTAATATAATAAAAGTGCTCAACCCCTAATAATTGCAATAAGTCCATGTCGGGCACCTAACAATTACTTTAGCTACTTATATTTTAAACTCTACTATTTCTTCTCTATAAGTTTTAACGGTTTTTCCATTTAGCAATGCGGGCTTATATAGCCATTTACTAAATGCTCTTTTAGCTTCACTTTCAAATATACCTTCAGGCTGAGAATCTAAAACATTTATATTGGTTACTCGACCATTCTCAGAAATAACCGCCGACATTTTAGCCCAGCCCTCAACTTTTTCTTCTGCAGCTTTCTTTGGATACTTTGGTGAAATATGAACAATCCACTTAGTTGGTGCATCAACTTGGTTAAGTTGGTATACAGTCTGATCAGTGCTTTTATTTACTTGAGTTGAGGCACAGCTAATTAAAGTTGTACAAAATAATATTGCTATAAATTTACACATTAATAATCCTTAAATATAACGAAACTTTAAAGTTGTTCTTTTAGAAAAACAGCATTTCAATTTATTCAAAATAAAACTCGACACCCTACTGAAGTACCTTGCGGCTTTAACTCATAACATCAAAGCATTACCAGCCTCCACTTTACATTTATGCAATTGACAGATGAATATTAACTCTAATCAAACCGTTTAACTTCGTAGCCAATACCTTTAGGATTTGTAAGATCGACAGTAATGGTTTTATCACCATAACTGTGCCTATTGCACTTTGCTCGGACAACTAGTTTTTGAATTTTAGGAGGAATTTTGATATCACATAAACGTCTTGTAAATGGTTGTTCATATACATGAGGGTGAGTTAATGTTTTCTCCCATAATATATTATGAGACGCATCCAAAATATCCCAACCATCAGCATAATGCTCCCAGTCTTCATCGTTATGTCTAACTGATACTTTAAAGCACCAACTTCCATCGAATTGCTGGGCTGCTGAAACAAAAGTAACTTGAGCCTTATCAAAAGACTCTTCCACGTTACTTTCGGTAGCGAAAACTGTAGAAGTAAATAACCATAAAACTAAAAGTATTCTCATGATTTCCTTATTCATCTTTTACTCATAGCAGTGTATTAATGCGCATTTCGATTTATTCAAAATAAAACTCGAAATCATATTAGGCACAATAAACTTTTTTTAATATTATAAATAAGTTACCAGTAATCATTTGCCATTTCAAAC
Source organism: Colwellia sp. NW0002-52-1 (assembly GCF_057550865.1). NCBI lineage: Bacteria > Pseudomonadati > Pseudomonadota > Gammaproteobacteria > Alteromonadales > Colwelliaceae > Colwellia > Colwellia sp. NW0002-52-1. Next base: position 73,616 of record NZ_BAAJLU010000017.1, read on the forward strand.
TACACTTTGTTTGTAAAAAATGTGCATTATGAATAATGAGCCGAGGCAAGTCACCTTACCATATAATTGTAATATGGCACCTATCTACAAACTTAGGCTGATAAACTAAGGTATTATAAATTTACCGATATAATAAATACTTACTCAACTTTGTGGTTGATATTGTGCTAAGTTTGTCTTTAGAAAATTATCGTGCCGAATTTAAAAAAACGAATAATTAGTTTAATAATCAGTATTATAGATTGGTGTAACAACATCTAGCTTAATCTTTAGCTTTGGCAATTGTAGGGTCAACCATGCTCACGAATATTATCATTACCCTTGCGTTATTAATCTTAAGCTTTTTTGCTTTACAGAGATTATTTGTTCTACCTAAAAATGTCTGGTTACTATTTTTAGTGCAGCCTTTAGTTATGGCGGCGTCGCCGGTTATTGTGTTTATAGGCGGCATATTAGCCACCAGCATGGGTGCAGACCCCGCTTTAGTTACCTTGCCCGTTACTATGATGATACTCGGTGTAGCTAGTGGCGCTATTCCTGCGGCTTTATTAGCTAAAAAAAAGGGCCGTCGTTTTGCATCATTCACTGGTTTCAGTTTGGGGTTTTCAGGGACTATGTTGGCAGCAATTGCTGCGTTAAATGGCAGTTTCGAGCTGTTGGTATTAGCCAGTTTATTTTTTGGTATCAGTACCGCATTTATTCAACAATTACGTTTTGCCGCGATTGAAAGCGTCAGTGACAGCAATGAAATACCCAGAGTACTTTCTATTTTAATGCTTAGCGGTATTTTTTCCGCTTTTTTAGGCCCTGAAATTGCCGTAACTGCCAAAGACTGGATCAGCTCACCTTATGGTTATGTCGGTTCATTTTTATGTCTTTCTGGGCTCTTTGTTGTGGCTATGTTCTTAATGCTTAGCTTTAAAAATCCACAAGCAAAACACAATAATAACCCAGGTGAAATTCGGCCATTAAGTGTCATTATTAAACAACCTATTTTTATAATTTCGATTCTCTCGGCCGCTATTGGTTTTGCGCTTATGAGTTATTTAATGACTGCAACGCCATTAAGTATGCATAAATTACATGGTCATAGCTTAAACGATACAAAGTGGGTCATTCAAAGTCATATTGCTGCTATGTTTATTCCTTCTTTATTTACTGCGTTATTAGTTAAACGCATTGGTTTAAAGAACTTAATGTTAGTCGGCACCGTTATTTATGCTGTGGTTACCGTAATTGTATTGTCTGGTGAGCAAGTGATGCATTATTGGTGGGCATTAGTGTTATTGGGTATTGGCTGGAATTTTCTTTTCCTCACAGGCACATCGTTACTCCCCCAAAGCTATCGCGACAGCGAACGACATAAAGTGCAGGCGATCAACGACTTTATTATTTTTGGCTTTCAGGCCACTGCTTCGTTATTAGCGGGTTGGATATTATTTAAAGCGGGTTGGCATGTTGTGGTATTTACCAGCCTGCCATTTATTGTCATTTTGTTTATGGTGAGTTGGTTTTACTTTAAAAAAGAGCGCGAGAAAACCCGTCAGTTTCATGCTAATAAAGCGGCTAATTAGCAAATAACCCAGTATAAAGAACAAAATATCAAAGTGAGATAAAAAATTTGAGTACCTTAATGGTCTTACAACGCGGTGCACCTGTCTTGGCGGCTATTTCCAAGCCTGTAGACAAGGTTAACACTGATGAAATAAAACAGTTAATTGTTGATTTAAAAGCTACCGTTACCGCCGAAAAAGGCGTAGGTATTGCAGCACCACAGGTAGGTAAAAGTCTTAGATTATTTATTATGTGTTCTGCCCCAAGTGAACGCTATCCAGATGCGCCATTACTTGCACCTAGTGTCATCATAAATCCAGAAATAATTGCAACGAGTCATCAGCAAGAGTTAGCTTGGGAAGGTTGTTTAAGTGTTAAAGGCAAACGTGCGCTTGTCCCCAGATATTCCAGCATAGAAGTTAAGTATCTTGATGAAAACGCCACAAAGCATCATAAAACCCTAACCGGATTTCTAGCGAGAATTTTTCAGCACGAGTTAGATCACCTTGATGGTATAACCTTTATTGAGCGATTAAATGATGAAAGCGATGCCATTGACGAACAGCAATGGCGTCAACAAAACTTAAGTAGCTAAACCTAATTAGCTAAGCGCTTGCTTTTCCTTGTACTTATTCAAGCTTTACTTTTATAGCAGGTGAATACGTATGCAGCTAATGTTGTAACTAATAGACTATTGCTAAGATGGAAATTAATAATGTTAACCTATTATTCTATTAGAAAAATATTGAGACCTAAGAATAATAAAGATTAACGACAATTTATAACAATAAGAGTTCGTTTATGACCAACAAACCACAACTTAATTTTTGGCAAATTTGGAATATGTGTTTCGGCTTTATGGGAATACAATTCGGCTTTGCTCTGCAAAACTCCAACGTCAGTCGAATATTTCAAACCCTAGGGGCCGATTATTCAAATATGGCTATTTTATGGGTTGCAGCTCCAATAACGGGTCTACTTGTTCAACCGGTTATTGGTTATTTTAGTGACAATACATGGAATCGCTTAGGCCGTCGTAAACCTTATTTTCTCTTTGGTGCAATAGCCGCTAGTTTGTCGCTATTTATTATGCCTAACTCCCCTACTTTATGGGTTGCAGCAGGCATGCTATGGATAATGGATGCATCGATAAACGTATCAATGGAACCCTTTAGAGCTTTTGTTGGTGATATGTTGCCAAGAAAACAACGTGCAATGGGCTACGCCATGCAAAGCTTTTTTATCGGGGTTGCCTCTGTAATTGCCTCATCACTGCCTTGGATGATGACCAACTGGTTTAATATTAGTAATGTTGCAGAGCCTGGTATGGTTCCCGACACCGTGAAATTTGCTTTTTATGCTGGTGGCGTGGTCTTTTTACTCGCTGTTTTATGGACAATATATTCTACTAAAGAATACTCTCCTGCCGAGCTAAAGGCCTTTCAAGAAGCTGAAGATAAAGATTATATTGAAGAAGATTTTATTGCCCGTAGCGCGCAAAAGTATCTCACTGGCGGTTTAATTTGGTTAGTGGTTGGTATTGTTAGTTTTGCTTTAGTGGCATTAAATATCGAACAACTAGATCAAAATTTATTTATTCTCGCTGGCGGTTTTTGTTTCTTTGGTATTTGTCAGTTAATCGCCAGCTTAATGGCTAAAAATAATAGTAAAAATGGCTTCGCGCAAGTCATGTCTGATTTGTTTTCTATGCCCCAAACCATGAAGCAATTAGCCTTTGTACAGTTTTTTTCGTGGTTCCCATTTTTTGCTATGTGGACCTATACCACAGCAGCAGTTACTGATTTCCATTTTGGTAGCTCTGACGTAACTTCAGCAGCGTTTAATGAAGGTGCAGATTGGGTAGGTGTACTATTTTCAGCTTACAACTTAACCTCTGTATTCGCTGCTATTTGTATTCCACTGGTAGTTAAACACTTTAATTTACGTATTGCCCACATGATTAACCTATTTTTAGGTGGCGCGGGCTTTATTTCATTCCTGTTTATTAAAGATCCAACCTTACTTATTATCTCTATGATCGGTATCGGTTTCGCTTGGGCTTCTATATTATCAATTCCTTACGCTATTTTGGCTAACGCTTTACCAGCTAAAAAAATGGGCTTATATATGGGAATATTTAATTTTTTTATTGTCTTGCCACAAATATTAGCGGCAAGTGTTTTAGGCTTCCTCATTACCAAAGTATTCGATAACCAACCGGTATATTCGTTAGTTATTGGCGGCGTAAGTATGCTCGTTGCAGGTTTATTAACACTAAGAGTAAAAGAGCCTGACTATTAACAACAATCCCCTTTTATCATGCTTTAAAATTAACTCACTTTAACAATCACAGAGCCTAAGTTCGTAAACGTTAACGAACTTAGGCTTTTTAATTTAATCGTTAATGGCTACTAAGTTAGCTAAATTTTTGGCTAGTTATGTAGATACTTGCTGGTTTACTTCCGTGATTAGTTACTTGCTAGTTTACTTCCATGATGAGTTACTTGATTAAGCGAGCCAATAGCCTACTCACTGAGCGCATCTGTATTCTTAAAGACGCACGATTCATATATGATACCTATATGGTTAACCTTAAGTCCTATCGTTAATAGCCAAAAAATGCTTGAATCAAGCGCTATGACGATAAGTCAATTAACATAGCAATGGGTAATTCATGCAAGTAAATATTATTAAAGAAGTGGCGGCTGTAGAAGACTTCTTACGTTTAAGAATAGTGTCAGGTTTAACGCCACGTCCTGTTGAAGCAGCTAAAAGAGCCTTACCTAATAGCTTATTCGGCGTTCATCTTGTTGTTGACGATTGCACAGTCGCTATGGGAAGAGTAGTAGGTGACGGCGCGTTAAACTTCGAAGTTGTTGATGTCGCAGTAGATCCTAACTACCAAGGTAAAGGTTTAGGCAGTATCGTTATGCAAAACATTATGGGCTATCTTGAACAAAATGCGGTTGAAGGTGCCTATATTACTTTACTCGCTGACGTACCTCAGCTTTATAAAAAGTTTGGCTTCGTGCTCAGCCGCCCAGCATGCGAAGGTATGCATTGGGAGCCAAGCCCAATAAACAATACTTAGCTTCTTCGCATCTAGTAACTTACTAAAGATTTGAGTTTAAAAACTTAAACGGCTTCTTTATAAACTTAGGATTAACATGCTAAAAGCAATAATCGACTATCATCTTGATGAAGAAAACCATTGGGTTGCTCGCCTAGCGTGTGGACACTTTCAACATGTTCGTCACCAACCACCGTTTATTAATCGGCCATGGGTGCTAGAAAAGTCGACACGGAATGCAAAACTGGGCCAGAAGCTAAATTGTATTAAGTGTGATATTGGTGCCATTAAAGACTTTAAGCCGACAGGTTAATTCTTGTTTTAATGTATTTCAACCTTGTTTTAGCGCAGCTTAAACTACCTAAGAAAAGGGTAGAATCAATTAACCTGAACTCTGGATAATGAGTGCTTGATACTGAAGTGAACCAAAAGCGTAGGTAATAAAGTAAATGCTATAGCCAGGTGAACATCACGAATAGATATCATCAATGCTTCATTTTATGCCATTTTTAAGGCAAAACGTTTATGAATAGCGCGCTATTTATCGACGTTTTAACGAAGAAAATGGCTTAAAAGGGAGCATTGAGCAAGTGCTGCTTATCCAGAGTTTAGGTTACATAACCTGAACTCTGGATAATGAGTGCTTGATACTCAAGTGAACCAAAAGCTTAGGTAATAAAGTAAATGCTATAGCCAGGTGAACATCACGAATAGATATCATCAATGCTTCATTTTATGCCATTTTTAAGGCAAAACGTTTATGAATAGCGCGCTATTTATCGACGTTTTAACGCAGAAAATGGCTTAAAAGGGAGCATTGAGCAAGTGCTGCTTATCCAGAGTTTAGATTACATAACCTGAACTCTGGATAATGAGTGCTTGATACTCAAGTGAATCAAAAACTTAGGTGATAAAGTAAATGCTATAGCCAGGTGAAAATCACAAATAGACACCCTCAATGCTTAATTTTTTGCCTTGAAAATGGGCTAAAACGGAGCATTGAGCAAGTGCTGCTTATCTAGAGTTCAGGTTAACTACCACAAGATTTACGAACGACTAATGTCGCAGGCATTAATTGCGTTGTTGCTTCTTCGCCGCTCACTAGCTGTAGTAACTTATCAACTAAGATCTCACCAGCTAAAACGGTGTCTTGCTTAGCGGTAGTTAAAGCTGGAGAAGTAGAGCAAGCCGTAGCAATATCATCGAAACCTGCTATTGCCACATCACCCGGAACGTTATAACCCGCTTCTTGAATCGCTCGTATTGCGCCAATAGCAATTAAGTCGCTTGCAGTACAAATAGCATCAAACTTTATTCCTTTTGCAATTAACTGTTTAGCCGCTTGATAGCCCGATTCATCAGTAGAAATAGCATCAATTTGTAGGTTACTATCGACCTTAAGATTATTGTCTTTTAATGCTTGGCAATGACCAGTATAACGATCTAAAAATTCAGGAGAACCTGTGCTTACACCACCTAAAAACGCGAAATGTTGACGGTTATTTTTGATCACATGCTCAGTAACTTGATAGCCGCCGTCGAAATTATCACAACCAACAGAAACGACTGAAAGCCCTTTTACATCAGCCCCCCAGCGTACAAAATGAGTTTCTTGTTTGATCAGTTGAACAAGCTTTTCTTCATAATCGGTGTAATCGCCATAGCCAAGTAAAATAATACCATCTGCTTTGCGGGTGTCTTCAAAATCAGCGTGCCAGTCGTTGCTCATTTGCTGAAACGATACCAACAAGTCGTAACCTTTTTTAGCGCTAGCGCGGGTAATACTGCCCAACATTGACAAGAAAAATGGATTTATTAATGAGTCATCATTGGTCGGGTCTTCAAATAACAGTAATGCAATAGTGCCACTGAGTTGCGTGCGCAAACTACTGGCATTTCTATCAACTTTGTAATTTAATTCTTTAGCAATTTCTTGAACACGACGACGTGTTTCCTCATTAACCAAAGGGCTGTTGCGCAATGCGCGCGATACGGTTGATTGAGAAACGCCGGCTCGATAAGCGATATCAAATGATGTTTGTTTTGCTCTCACGACACACCTATAAATGAAAAAATCTTATTCATATTAACCGAGGAAATAGGCTAAGTACATAAGTTAATTACCATTAGTGCTAGCAATAGTGCAGAGAAAATATAGGGACAAAACCAAACACTCCTTCTCTTTAAACCATGCTTGTTATCAGCCCAATATCTTATCAACCGTGCTGCTATAAATATTTTTTTTAAAACTTATTAGTGTCAAAAATAAAATAAATCTCATACAAAATGGCTGATCTGCATACGTATGCATGTAAATTTACTGATCTTTTTATTGTGCATACGTATGTAGTTTATTGCTCTAATTACTGACATCGGCATAATCAATTTACGCGTTAATTTAATATTTTTCTTTCACTGGCATTGAGCCAAAGCGAGTATTATCGACGATGGTAGCCCCATCGATTACATGCTGTTTGCATAACGGATTAAAAACAGACATGACGTTGCTTCACTTTTTACTAACAATTTTAAAGTGAAATTTACCGGCATTAGAATGTCCGATTAAAGAGTTTGTAGTTATATGATCACCAACACAAAAACAACTGAAACCATTACGCCAAATCTTAGTGTGGCGGAAATAAGCCAGCGTATTAAGCACCACTTACAATTTACCCAAAGTGAGCAAAATGGTTGTGATAAAAAACCTGCTTACTGGCGTGCCACGTCTTTAGCGCTTAATGATGTTATTGTAGATAAACTACAACGTACTAAACTTCGCCAACAACAAAGTGAAGTAAAATCAGTAAACTACCTTTCTCTCGAATATTTAATGGGTCGTTTGCTTTCAAACAATTTACATAATTTAGATTTATACACTCCAACTCAAATCGCACTTAAAAACATGGGGTTTGAATTAGCCGACCTATGTGAGCAAGGTGCAGATTTAGCACTTGGCAATGGTGGTTTAGGCCGTTTAGCAGCCTGCTTTTTAGATTCACTTGCCACATTAGATTACAACGCTATGGGTTACGGCGTGCACTATCAGCACGGTTTATTCAAGCAAAGCTTTGTTGACGGTAAACAAATAGAGCAGCCTGATATGTGGCGAGAGTTTGGTAGCCCATGGGAAGTTTGTCGCCCACAGTCTAGTCAGAAAATAGCGCTGTACGGTTATGTAGAAGACGTTGCTCAAACTGATGGCACAACAAAGCCCGTTTGGCATGCCGGTAAAATGCTACAAGGTGTTCCGTGGGATGTTCCTATTGTTGGTTATAATTGTGAAACAGTAAATACTTTACGTCTTTGGGAGTGCAGAGCAGAAGAAGCTTTTGATTGGGAATTACTCAATCGTGGTGACTATTTACAAGCCCATCAACAACAAGTTGCCGCTGAAGTTGTTTCTAAAGTACTTTACCCAAATGACGAGCATGAGGCTGGTAAAGAGTTGCGCTTTATTCAACAATACTTTTTCTGTGCTTGTTCAGTACAAGATATTATTGCCCGATTTGAAAATCAATATGGTGCTATTGCAGATAGCAATAATTGGTCAACATTTTGCGACAAAGTCGCTATTCAGTTAAATGACACCCACCCTACTATCGCTATTGTAGAGTTAATGCGCACGCTAATGGATGATCATAACCTTGAATGGGATAGCGCATGGGCGATTTGCCAAAAGGTTTTTGCTTATACTAATCATACCTTGTTACCTGAAGCATTAGAAAAATGGTCTGTAGCATTATTTCAGCGCGTATTACCACGCCACTTAAACATTTTATACCGTATTAATGATGCGTTTTTAAATAATGATGTTGAATCCTTGTGGCCAAATAATAACGACATGCGCGCCCGCTTATCTTTAATTGAAGAAGGCAATGAACCTAAAGTTCGTATGGCGCACCTTTGTGTGGTTACTGCTCATAAAGTTAATGGTGTAGCGCAGATTCATTCTGATCTTGTAAAACAAGATTTATTCCCCGAATTTAACCAGCTATGGCCAACAAAATTAACCAATGTTACCAACGGCATTACTCCTCGTCGTTGGTTAAAAGCCTGTAACCCGCTTTTAGCTAATTTACTCGATAAAACGATAGACGGTGATTGGGCTAAAAACCTTAACATGTTAAGCGAATTAGCCGCACTAGCTGAAAACAGCAAATTTCAAGCTGAGTTTATGACCATAAAGCAGAAAAATAAAATTGCTTTAACCAAAGAAATAAAAGCTTTAACCGGCATAACCGTTAGCCCTGATGCTATTTTTGACGTGCAGATTAAGCGCTTACATGAATATAAGAGACAGCACTTAAACCTTCTACACATTATATCGCTTTATCGTCAGTTACTTGAAAACCCGGAACTCGATATACTGCCTAGAGTATTTATTTTTGGTGCTAAAGCCGCGCCGAGTTACCAGTTAGCGAAAGAAATTATTTACGCCACCAATAAAATTGCTGAAAAAATAAATAATGACGAGCGCATTCAAGACAAGTTAAAAGTAGTTTTCTTACCTAATTATCGTGTTAGCCTCGCTGAAAAAATTATTCCAGCAGCTGATGTTTCTGAGCAAATTTCAACTGCAGGTAAAGAGGCTTCGGGTACTGGTAACATGAAGCTAGCACTTAATGGCGCAGTAACAATAGGTACACTTGACGGTGCCAATATTGAAATTGCAGAAGAAGTAGGTGATGAAAACATATTTATTTTTGGCTTAACCGTAGATGAAGTTAAAGCCTTAGATGCAAACGGTTATAACCCGTATCACTACTACGAAAATAACGCCGAGATTCGCGCTTGTTTAGACTGGTTAGATACCGACTACTTTACGCCCGGCAAACCTGGCGAGTTATCAGCAATTAAAGACTGCTTTTTAACGGGTGGAGATCCTTACAAAGTATTAGCTGATTTTCAAAGCTACGCCGATGCCCACAAAGCATTAGATAAAGCTTATAAAAATCAAAAGCAATGGGCGAAAATGGCCATATTAAATACTGCACTAATGGGTAAATTTAATTCAGATCGTTCAATTGAAGATTATGTAAAAAACATTTGGCACTTAACGCCATGTAAATCTAGTTAAGGTCAGCAAAGACTCTATAGCTATTAATAGATCGACTGAAAAAATAAATAAGTTGTAGCACAAACCGAGTAATTACTAACCAGTAAGTATTCGGTTTGTTTAACTTAAAAAGCAACATCGGTGTTCTAGCATAAATTAATGCCCGTTCATCAGTTTTTTAAAAGCACATTTATTGTCGAAATTAAAGCCAGTAAACAGTAGCTAGCAAAACTAAAAATACGAATTACTAGCACAGCTACCTTGTTTAGTTAGCTGTCACTTAAAAATTAAATCGCTTGCAGCTTTATGCCAGCGAAAAGTAAAGAGAAGATAGAATGAATTTAATTGAGAAACTTGCAGGGCTCGTTGGCTTTCATACCACCTACACCAATTCATTTGGCGAGCAAGTATATGCTCAAGATCAAGCGAGACACTCTTTACTCAATGCTATGGGATATGATCTATCTTGTGATAAAAAAATCGCTAATAGCATAACCGAATTAGAGCAAACCACTTGGCGAAATATGTTGCCACCATCACACATTGCCAAGTTTGAAGCTGATCATCATGAAATTATTATCAGCCTTGATAGCGCTGAAGTAACTCAACTAGTTTTTGAAATAACCTTAGAATCTGGCGAAAAAATTACCGATAGTATTTCATTGGCTTCATTAACTTTATTAGAGTCGATAACATTTGAAGATGCTAGCTTTAATAAATACCACTTACCTCTACCAAGCTTAGTGCAAGGCTATCATCAATTAACGCTGCAATACGGCGAAAATAGCGCTAGTTGCCCTTTAATTTATGCTCCTAAAACATGTTACAGCCCGCAAGAAGCATCTAAGGACAAAATGTGGGGCTACGCTGCTCAACTTTACTCGTTAACCAGTGAAGACAACTTAGGCATGGGTGACTTTGGTGATTTAGCAAAATTAGTTGAAAAGTCAGCCAAACAAAACGCCTCTGCGATTGGTTTAAATCCATTACATCCTTTATATCAAAATAATCCAGCTCACCGAAGCCCTTATTCACCAACCAGTCGTTGCTTTTTAAATACCCTGTACATTGACTTAAAACAGGTGCCTAACTTTTTAACCTGTGAAGCAGCACAGTTACGCTTTAATAGTGAAGAAATACAAAATAAAATTGCTTATGCAAAACAAACTGAATTAATTGATTACCCTGCAGTAGCCGATGTTAAATTTGAAATTTTAGAACTGTTATTTCAAGACATTGATAACTTATCTCCTGCAGAAATAACCGAATTTAATGATTTTAAAGCGACTCAAGGTGAAGATCTAATTCAGCTTGCTACTTTCGAAGCGCTCTATGAGCACTTTAGAAAGACAGATGAAAACGCTTATGGCTGGCCAGATTGGCCTACTGCTTTTCAAGCACCTGACAGTGCTGAAGTTAAAGCATTTCAACAAGCACAGTCGAGCCGTGTTAACTATTTTTGTTATGTGCAATGGCTTGCGCATCGCCAATTAAAATCAATTGCTAAGCAAGCAAAATCATCAGGTATGCCAATTGGCTTATACCTTGATTTAGCCGTAGGTTGTGATGGCTCAGGCGTAGATGTTTGGTCAGACAAAGATGTTTATGTTGCTGGCACAGCCGTTGGTGCACCGCCTGATGCAATGAATACCATAGGGCAAGATTGGGGACTAACGCCAATTAATCCTGTTGCTTTGCAAAAGCAAGGGTATCAACCACTAGTTAAAGCTTTACGTAGTAATATGCAATATGCCGGAGCATTACGTATCGACCACATTTTAGGCTTAATGCGCCAATATTGGGTTGCTCCAGGCATGAGAGCCGATGAAGGTGTTTATATTACCTTTCCATTGGCAGACATTTTACGCATTATCGCTTTAGAATCTCGTCGCAATAGCTGTGTTGTTATTGGTGAAGACCTAGGTACAGTGCCTGATGGTTTCGGTGAAATAATGGCTAGCGCTGGTTTGTTGTCATACAAAGTATTGTTTTTTGAACGTTGGGAGTCAGGGCTATTTATGCGACCTGAGCTTTATCCCGCCCAATCAATGGTCACAGTTTCAACCCATGATTTACCAACACTAACGGGTTGGTGGACAGGTAAAGATCTTGAATGGCGTCAAAAGCTTAGTCTTTATCCGAATGAAGAAATGGGTCAAAACGAGCGTGACAGCCGAATTATCGATCGTCAATTATTAATAGATGCTTTAGAAGATCTTAGTGTTATTAATATGAGCGAAGCGCCGACACAAGCACCAGCTAAAATGAACCGAGAACTTAGATTAAGTGTGCAAAAGTATATGGCTAAAGCGCCAAGCCATATTCAGTTAATTCCGTTAGAAGACGCTTTAGAGATTGTTGAGCAAGTCAATATTCCTGGCACCATAGACGAACACCCTAATTGGTTGCAAAAGTTACCAATTACTATTGAAGAATTTGATAAAACAAGTTCAGTTAATGACTTAGCTAAGGCAATGAACAAGGCAAGACCAAGATCATAATCGCTTTTACATTTGTAAACTTAGGATAATAAAAACATGTTTAAAAAAAATAAACTATCCACTTTGCTGATATCGACCTTAGCAACCTTAGCTTTGAGCGGCTGTAGCAATGAGCAATTAAGCAGTGATAACAAAAGTGAAATAACGGCGGTAGATCAAGCAAAGATTTCATCTAATGCTATGAATAAACAACGTAAAACGGCAGCAGATTTACCACATTACCTTGAGCGCGATGTACAAGAAGAAGTGTTTTATTTTGTTATGCCTGACCGTTTTAATAATGGTAATACGAGTAATGACTTAGGTTCAAAAACCCAACCAATTTCTGCTGGTGGCTTTGATAAAACGAATAAAGGCATGTTCCATGGTGGAGATATTCAGGGCTTAAAAGACAAACTGCCTTACTTAAAATCATTAGGCATTTCGTCAATTTGGTTAACGCCTATTTTACGAAACCAAGCCGTACAAGCTGACAGTTCAGGTTATCACGGCTATTGGGTATTAGACTTTACCGAGATTGACCCACATTTAGGCAGCAATGAAGATTTAAAAACGCTTATCGATAGCGCTCATGCAGAAAACATTAAAATATATTTTGATATTATTACTAACCACACCGCTGATGTGATCAAGTATGTTGAATGTCATGGTGAAGACGGTTTGCAATGGCTCGTTAATTCAGACAAAGGCTGCCCATTTAAATCGGCCGCCCAAGTAGCAACTGGCGATAAATACACCACAGTTATTCCAAAAGGTCATGAACAATTAAAAACACCAGCTTGGCTAAACGATCCTAAATATTATCACAACCAAGGTGATTCATTTTGGCAAGGCGAAAGCTCAAAGCGTGGCGACTTTTCTGGTCTTGACGATATCGATACCAATAATCCTGAAGTACTTAAAGGCTTAACCGATATTTTTAAAAACCTGATCACTGAGTTTAAGCCTGATGGCTTTCGTATTGATACAGTTAAACACGTAAACACTGATTTTTGGGCTAAGTTCTCTCCTGCCCTAGTTGAGCATGCCCAAGGCTTAGGCATAAAGAACTTCTTTATGTTTGGCGAAGTGTATAGCTTTACTAGTAAAGAGTTAAGTGAATACACCACCGCGGGAAACATGCAGTCTGTATTAGACTTTGGCTTTCAAAGCGCTATGGTACAAAACTTAATTGAGCAAAAAGGCACTAAAGTATTAGCCAAGCTTTTTGCTAATGACATTGATTACTTAGATCACGACAGTAATGCTAATCAGTTAATGAACTTCACGGGTAATCATGACATGGGCCGCTTTACTTATATGCTAAAGCAAAGCGAGTTTAACTACAGCGAAGATCAAATGATCAAGCGTACATTACTTGCACACGCCATGACCTACTTTATGCGTGGTGTACCGATTATTTATTACGGTGACGAGCAAGGCTTTGTTGGCGATGGCGGCGACCAAGCGTCGAGACAAGATATGATGCCATCGTTGGTTGAAAGCTATAATGACGACGATTTACTCGCAACTGACGCAACAACAGCTGACGATAACTTTGATATTAACCACCCTATTTACCAAAGCTTTGCTCAATATGCCGATATATTCTATCGCTACCCCGCTTTGCGCCGTGGCGAACAACAAACGGTATTTCAAGCGGATAACAATCCTATATTTGCCGTCAGCCGTAGCTTAAGTTCACAGCCTAATAACAATAACAAAGATGCAAATTTAATAAACTCAGAAATGTTAGTGGTATTTAATACCGCTGATAAAGCAGCGAAAGCTGATATTAAGCTTAAAGAGGGAAATTATCGATTAATAACCGATACCAACAAACGAGTACTATCGAGTAAAGATATACAAGAATTTGAATTTCCAGCATTAAGTTTCTCGATTTATGAAAAAATAATATCCCCATAAATAGCGCTTAAAAAATTGATTTACTAAGTCCTCTGCTAGCAACTAGTTGAGGACTTTTTATACCAAATGTAATAAGTTATTGACCAATTTTAAGCGAGGATAAATTGTTCAAGAATAAGGCGTTTGATTGAGTAATAGCGGGCTATTGGGATTGAAAACAACGCAGTTATTGACGATTTAAACCGCCTTAAAATGATCGATTATTTATTTCAATTGGTATTAACATCAGTATTAATGCGTTGGTTAAAATTGATATTAACGGTTTTTAAGCGATTCAACGTTCTCTCCTTTTTGGTCTATTTTTAAGTCCGATTACAATTTTTTACTAATAGTAAATTGAGCTAACTATCGAAGTTAAGTTATTTTTAATACCACATTAAATATGTAACATTACGCGAAATTGTTTAATGCTAGCGTTAGCTTAAACAATGCGAGCGAACTTAGTAGGGATAATACAATGAGCACAAAAGTAAAGATTACCGGTGCTGTATTTAAATGTCAGACCGATGAAGATATATTTTTCCAAAGATTATCAAGCGTTACTGGCATAGAAAGCATAGTCACTAACCATTCATCTCTGCTTATTTCTATTTCTAATGAACAAAAAGATCAGGCGTTAATTGACCTTATCGCGATATGCGATATATGGCACGTCTCATTAAAACAAACAGGCTAAAGAGTTAAATGCTTAGAATAAACAGATCCGAGAGAGAATTTTCATCATGATAAGGTTAATGTTCTCTCGAATGAAAGGAGGCGATATTTGCCCTCCTAGAGTACCCATTTCAAAAGTTGCATGGTCTTGGCTTGGTGCATTTCTTAGCATGTATTTTGTCGCTGTACTTAGCAGCCTTACTGAAGTTGATGCACTCAAAAGTATGTTCCTCGTTGGTTCATTTGGCGCATCTGCGGTGCTTATATACGGCGCTCCACAGGCTGACTTCTCACAACCTAGAAACCTCATTGGCGGACATATAATATCGGCTTTCATTGGCGTTTCACTGCAAAAATATTTAACACTAGATATCGCATTACTTGGAGCATTGGCGGTATCATTATCAATTGTTGCCATGCACTTTACCCGCACGTTACACCCTCCAGGAGGAGCAACGGCGTTAATTGCTGTTATTGGCAGTACCGAGTTACACAATTCAGGTTATTATTTTGTTTTTACCCCCGTAGCCATCGGCACACTGATTTTATTGGTAATTGCACTAATAATAAATAACTTATCTAGAAGCCCGCTACGACATTATCCAAGGTATTGGTTTTAAGGCCTAAGTAGATTTTTTCAATGCTAATTCGATTAAAGTTTAGCATTGAAATACCTTGGGTTATGCTTGTAAAAAAACGTACTTTAGTTCACTGTTATGCCAGAGTTAAGACAAGTCGTATACAAATGCACACTGTATCGACATGAGATCTTAAGTAAATTTCTGCACATAAGGATGTTCCATGATTGATTTTGAAAATAAAGGTTTTTTTAAACTAAAGCAAGATGCCAGCTACGGTGAAAAGGTTGCTGATTTACTGTTAGACGATGAGCAAATTGTAGACTCATACAAGACCATGCGCGATGGCGTGGTGTTTACCACTAAACGAATAATTTCGGTTAACGTGCAAGGTATTACGGGCAGTAAGAAAGATTTCACCTCACTGCCATACAAAAACATTGTTGCTTACTCGATTGAAACTTCAGGCACTTTTGATCTGGATTCAGAATTAGAAATTTACTTTTCAGCGGTTGGCAAAGTTAGATTTGAATTTTCAGGCAAAACGTCAATGCTAGAAGTGTCTAAAATAATATCTGGTCATGCTCTATAATATTAGAGCTTCGCATTTTAATTTCGTTAGCTGTTTCGTTAGCTTGTCATAAGTTAAATACATAGCTGAATTCTTCCAAGCTAGCGGAATCAAATGCCTTAACATTGTCTAACTCCGCTAAGGCATTAATTTCGTGAAGGTATTACTTACCTCCAACAAATATTACTTCTTCTTTATTATCTAGCCATAGCGGATATTTCGCCATGACCTTAGTAAACATTGGGCTTTGTAAATAGTGATTAAGCCATTGTTTTACATTCGGGTAAGGTGATTGCAAATACCATTGTCGCTCTATACGCGCAAATTGACGAATAAAGGGTAGTAAAGCAATATCGAGTAAGCTTTCGTGTGCCGACATTAAATAGTTATGCTCAGCGAGCCTTAACTCAAGCATTTTTATATAATGCTCGCAAGCTTCTCGACACTCCTCAATGTTAGTTTCGTGGTAACGTTTAGCACATTTATAAGCCTCTAAACGCTGTTTAAATTCAATATCAAATTCATCAATAAACGCTAACATTTCAGGCAATGCTTCTGGCTGATCGCTTTGCAGTAAATTATGCGGATCGCCACGGCGAAGTGCCCAAAGCATAATATCTCGGCTTTCGTCGATAACTACATCTTGTACAGCGTTAATACTTTTATCTGAGTTATTGTTGGATAACTCACTGGCAGAGGCACTGCAATTTTCTAGCACGATAACTGGCACGGTACCCTTTGGCGACGCTAAAAGCATTTCTGGTGGTTTATTACTTAGCACCAAATCGCGAAGTGCAACGGGTTGCTGCGATTTAAAAATAGCAATACGTGCACGCATTGCATACGGGCAGTTTCTCAACGAATAAAGAATAGGAAGTGACATAAAGAGACTCTTGAACAGGTGCTTTTTGTATTGTTGCAACTTTAACGGTATTCATTAGGGAAATATACGGGTAAAATCCCTGCTTTGAAATTTAGCGAACAAAAAAGTTGTACCAATGGATCATAAAATAGAATTATTAGCGCCTGGCGGCGATGTCGATGCAATTAAAGCAGCCATTATTGCAGGAGCTGACGCGGTTTATTGTGGCTTAGATACACTCAATGCCCGAAACCGTGCTTCTAACATTTCATTTGAGCAACTTATCGGTATTATTCGCTTAGCGCATCAATACCAATGCCAAATATTCTTAACCTTGAACGTTATCATTTTAGAGCGTGAATTTACCTCAATTGCTAAACTATTGAGTAAGCTAGTTAATACCACGTTAGATGGCGTTATCGTGCAAGATATTGGCATGTTTAACATTATTAAAAAGCATTTTCCGACCCTAGATATTCATGCATCTACACAATTAACTACGCATAACATAGGTCAAATACCTTTTTTGAAAAAATTAGGCGCTTCACGCGTTAACTTATCTCGCGAATTAAATTTACGTGAAATTACCGCCATTAATAATATTTGTGTTGAGCACGATGTATTAACCGAAGTATTTGTACATGGCTCATTATGCGTAGCGTTTTCAGGTTTGTGTTACTCAACTTCAGCCAGTGTAGGTAACTCGGGCAACCGTGGCCGTTGTAGCCAGGCCTGTCGTGAAGAATATGAAACCACACCTTCGGGCCATAATTTTCCGTTAAACATCAAAGACAACTCAGCCTTTTTCGACTTGCCTGCTTTAATAGAAGCGGGTGTACATTCATTTAAAATTGAAGGTCGTATAAAAGGCGCAAACTACGTTCACACGGTTGTTGATAGTTTCCGTAAGCAAATTGATGGCTTTTTAAATACCGGTGAATTAACCGAAGATGGCGAACGTCTTTATAAAGTTTTTAATCGTGACTTCTCTAATGCTTTTTTACGCGGTGATTTAAACCAGTCAATGTTTATAGATAACCCGCGCGATAACTCTAAAGTACATGCGGTGAGTAAATTTACAGCCGACGATAGCCAAGCGATTTCAGTAGTTCAAATTCAAGAAGTAGAGCAAAACCTACAAACAGATAAAAACGATATTGAAGCTGAAGTGGTTGAAAAAATTAAACACTTAAGTATTGAAAAAGTACCGTTAACGTTAAGCTTTTCAGCTCAACTTGATCAACCGTTAACCATTACCGTAACAACAACGGGTTTTTCTATTGAGCAAAATACCTTTACCGTGCAATCAACCAGCTTATTACGCGCCAGTGAAAACGCCAGTATTGATAAAGCAACAATAGAGAAGCGCTTTAAAAGTTTCAACAACGCTGAGTTTTTACTTAATGAACTAAATTTCGATAACCTAGCTTCAGGCTTAAGCATTCCGTTTAAAGAGTTAACAGTTCTTAAAAACCAAATAGCTAGCCGTTTAAATAACGCCGTTGATATTATTCCTGAAGTTACCTTACCTAAATTAGTTAACCACCCGAAAGTACCTGCCAAAAACGCGAGTAAAGCTGAATTATCAATATTGATTTGTGATGAAACTGACGCCGAGCTAGCCCATGTTACTAATGCCGACATTTACTTCAAACTACCTGACGCTTACAAGCGTGGTTGTACTAAGTACGTGAGTTTTTTACAGCAAAATCCACGTTTAATTCCGTGGTTTCCAGCCGTACTAATTGGCAAAGATTACGACGTAGCAGTAAATATTTTAGAACAAGTTAAACCTGAACTCATAGTTACAAACAACACGGGCATAGCTTTTAAGGCCAATGAATTAGGTATTAAATGGATCGCAGGGCCATTTTTAAACACCACTAATTCATATGCGCTGTTAGCGATGAAAGAAGATTTTGATTGTAGTGGTGCATTTATTTCAAACGAAATTAATGCCATGCAAATAAAGCATATTGCGCGCCCTGAAAACTTTAAATTATTTTACAGTATTTACCACCCTATTTTGTTGATGACTAGCCGACAATGTTTCTTCCAACAAAGCGTTGGCTGTGAAAAACCACGTATCGATAATGGCTGTATGCTCTCGTGTGATAAATCGACAAGTATTACTAATCTTAAAGGTGTATCGTTCGCTATTGATAAACAAAAAGCAGGCTACCCAAGTATTTATAACCAAGATCAGTTTTTAAACATGGAAATTATTGACGACCTATCTCACATGTTTGACAGCTTTATGATTGATTTAACCAACATAGGCGCTGGCGATAAAGAGTCTCCAGATAAAGCGTTGTTAATTCAGCAATTTGAAGCTTTATTGTCGAATAAATCACAAGACGAAGCGTCACCGGTAAAACAGCAACTTAATAATTTAGTGCCAGAATCAACCAATATTCAATATCATAATGGTTTGTAGGTAGTTCAAATTGAGTTAGCGAAAAGAATAGAAGAAAACTTTAAAGCCTCTAATTTACTTATAAGTAAATTAGAGGCTTTTTCACTTTATAAATAGTAAATAACTGGCTAAAAGACTTTAGCTATCGACTATGGCAAAACCCAACCGTTTCTCGCTTCGAATAATTTAAGATGTCACGCTTCTTAAAGACCTCATTAAGGTGCACTAAAATAGTCAATTAAAATGAGCATGACATGAACAAAAAACAACTGTTTTTGTTCCGGTTCTATTGAAGATTTAGGAAGCGTGTCTGTTTAATAAGTTGTGCTTGTTGAAATCAGGCAACTGAACGCCCCCTTCACCAAACCAATAGCTACTTACTATATAAAGCAGACTCCGGGCTAGTCAAACACCCGAATAATGTGTCGGCTGCGCGAGACCTATTCTTATTTGTTATATATTCAAGACTCCCAAACTACTTAGCCATTTATACGCTTCATCTATATTTTGACAAAAATTTGTTTCGACATTAGTTAAAACAGAATGGCTATCTTCCATCAACATTTTTTGAATAGACAGACAACAAATCACAGCTTCATATTTTTGGTTATTAATATTGCCCCATTGATTTAACTTATCAATTTCATTCCACATTTCTGGTGTTGATAATTCCCATTGACTCATATCAACTAAGCATGCCCAAGGTTTATCATTTATTGTTTCTACTAGTGCTTTGTACTCTTTACAAAGCCTTAAAACTGTTTGAATATTCCAAGAATCAAAACATTTAATAATTAATGTCTGATCAACTATTTTCATATCAAATGAACCATGTTCTTGCACATAAACCTCAGAAAAATATAACGAGCCTTTAGAATTACTCGTTTTTTATTTATAATTTTTTAATCAAAATACTTTAACTGGATTGCTTTCTTTTAACAATTTAATAATGACACTGATCGCAACCCCTTCAGCAAACCAATCCCTATTGACTATATAAAGCAGCCCCGGGCTTGTCCAACACCCGAATAAGGTGTCGGCTGCGCGACCACCTATTCTTATTTGTTATAGCTCTGCTATGTGCGTGAGAATTTCTGGATGACGTTGTACTAATTTCAAAAGAGTAATTGCTTGCCCATTTGGCGCACTGCGCCCTTGCTCCCAGTTCTCTAAAGTACGAGAAGATGTATGAAGCAAACTAGCAAACACACCACGTGACATATTAAATTTTTCTCGAATATGCACAATTTCACTAGGTGAAATATCAAGTTGACTGAGGTCATTAACTTGATGTGTTTTAAGGGTAAGCTTCCCCTCTGAATGATTTTTTGCTTCAACAAGAGCCGAGCTTAATTCTGTAAATAAATCACGATTGCTCATTACGCCATACCTCCATAAAAGTCTTTAATTGTTTCTTTTGATCTGCAGTTAAATCTGACATTTCACTTTTCCCATAAATAGTGAGTAAATAGAAACGTCGTTTTTCATCAAGAAAGTAATATATAACACGTGAACCACTACGTCTTCCCTTACCCTTGCTTTCAACTCGAATCTTCCGCAAACCACCTGAACCTTGAATTACATCCCCTTGCTTCGGGTTTGACATTAGTTCAGCCTGAAACAGTCTAAACTCTTCATTACTGAGGTGGTCAACTCGGTATTTCTCAAATATTTTTGATTCTACAAATATACATTCCATAATTAGAGTGTACGCAATTCGCGTATAGAAGGCAAGGTGGGATATAAATGAACTATAGACATAATGACTCCCCACAAGGTGCTAGCCTCCAAATTCGTAGGTCAGTGAAACCAGAGCCATACTTAACAGATTTAAGGTGACACTCATCCTAAATACAATAAAACCACATAGCATTGATATTTCTCTGTTGTTCTTATAAATGAGCTACACGATTGGCTATTAGCAATGGAAGATTACTAGTTTTCTCTTAATCCACACAAAAAAAACAATTTCTGGGTAAGTATCATCCTCAAGCAATGACTCGTTATGTGTTTGGCTGCTTGAAATAATAAATTATGTTTACGCAAAGAGTTTTTTCAGTGATTCAAGAAAATTTAGGATGAGTGTTCTTGTTATTCCTCGACATCACAAAAATTATCTTTTCCACTTGCCCACCTTGTTTGCTTCCAAATCGTTTTTAGTCGAAAGTTCTGATCGTCAGGGGGTAAATAGTTCAATTTTCATCCGGAATTCAGGTTAAGATAAACAGAAATAACTGATTGCTATAACTACATAAGGATATTGTTATGAAGAAAATATTTATATTTTTTACTATTTTATTTGTTTTTACTAGCGCAAGTGCTGGGTCAATGAAAGAATGTGATAGTAAGTCGTGTAAAGCTTATTTCCAAAAATTTGAAAAACAAGCGAAGAGAGGACATGGCAGAGCTATCGCCATGCTTGGAGAGTTTTATTATCATGGATACGGTGTAGATAAAGATCACGACAAAGCTTTAAATTATTATAAAAAAGCAGCACAAAAAGGGATCACTTCTGCAGAATATAAGACTGGTTTGATCTACCTAATTAACAATGAATTTAAGAACGTTAATAAGGGAATAGCCTATTTGAAAAAAGCGGCCCGTGCTGATTACAAAGAAGCATTGTTTTTATTAGGTCGTATCTATTTAACTCAAGAATTTAAGGTGCAAAACTTAGAGTTAGCTGATTTCTATTTAGCAAAAGCGTATAAACAAAAACATACGAATATGCCAGAAACATTAACCTATATTATGAATACCTATTCCAGTATTGATGAATTAACTTTCCCTTCTTTGCACAAAGCAGCAGAAGATGAGCCATTAGCTTTTTCCGATAATAAATTACAATGGCAAGATGATGGCATGGAAAGAATTACGATAAATTCAGCTAAATTAGAAACAATTTTTGATATTCAACTAAAAGGCTTTAAAAATGATAATAAAAGCTTAGGTAGCCGGTTACCTGGAGCTAGCTGCGAAAAAACTGTTGGGTGTTATACCGGTAGCTTGCGAGACTTAGGTGACATAGTGTTTTAGTGTTTTAGAGTTTTAGAGTTTTAGAGTTTTAGTGTTTTAGTGTTTTAGTGTTTTAGTGTTTTAGTGTTTTAGTGTTTAATAATGACACTCATCTTAAAGACCTCATCAAGATACAGCAAAATGTCGATTAAAATAAGCATGGCACCATCAAAAACCAACTATTTTCGCCCGGTTTTATTAATGATCTAGAATGAGTGTCAGCTTAATACTGTTGTCGAATAAATCACAAGATGAAGCGTCACCCGTAAAACAGCAACTTAATAATTTAGTGCCAGAATCAACCAATATTCAATATCATATTGGTTTGTAGATAGCCTCGAATTGGGCTAGTAAAGAGAAGATAAGAAACATTAAAGCCTCTAATTTACTTATAAGTAAATTAGAGGCTTTTTCACTTTATAAATATTGAATAATTGACCAAACGACTTTATTTATCGATTATGGCACGAATAAATACCCACTGTTTTTCGGACGGTTTTATTGATGATCTAGGATGAGTGTCAGCTTAATTCTAGTAAGTTGCCAGAGCACAACACCAGTGCTAACATT
>NZ_BAAJLU010000018.1:0-77192 GCF_057550865.1 Colwellia sp. NW0002-52-1
GGAGTCTTTGGTATTTTCGCTTTATTAGCATTAGCATTTTTCTTATCAAAAGATCGCAGTGCAATAAATTGGCGAACCGTGGGTTTTGCTTTTTCATTACAAATTATATTAGGTGCTTTTGTACTTTACGTGCCTTTTGGTAAAGATGTATTGGGCTCAGTTACTAATGGTGTACAACAAGTTATTAATAGTGCTGAGGCCGGCATAAGCTTTTTATTCGGCGGCTTAGGTACAGATGCCATGTTTGAAAATGGTGTTGGCTTTGTTTTCGCTATTCGAGTGTTACCGGTAATTATTTTTTTCTCATCCTTGATTGCTGTACTTTATTATCTGAACATTATGCAATGGGTAGTAAAAATTATTGGTGGCGGTTTACAAAAGCTGTTAAAAACATCAAAGCCAGAATCACTGTCGGCTACCGCCAATATTTTTGTTGGTCAAACAGAAGCCCCGCTAGTTATTCGTCCATATATTTCAAGAATGAGTCAATCTGAACTTTTTGCCATTATGGTTGGTGGTTTAGCATCCGTTGCTGGTTCGATTTTAGCCGGTTATGCTGGGCTAGGCGTTAAACTTGAATATCTTATAGCCGCTTCTTTTATGGCAGCTCCTGGTGGCTTGCTTATGGCTAAATTATTATTACCTGAAACCGAAGAAATTAATAACGATTATAGTGATGTTGAGTTAGCTGAAGCAGGCGATAAACCCGCCAATGTTATCGATGCAGCTGCAACGGGTGCCGCTTCAGGCTTAAAGCTTGCAGTTAACGTTGGCGCCATGCTACTTGCCTTTATTGCTATTATTGCGTTACTTAACTCTATGGTTTCTGGCTTTGGTAATTTACTAGGGTTTGAAGGCATCACCATTGAATGGTTGCTTGGCTATATTTTTGCACCATTTGCCTTCCTTATTGGTGTTCCTTTTGAAGAAATGCTACAAGCAGGTAGTTTTATTGGGCAAAAAATTGTTGTTAATGAATTCTTCGCTTATGTTAATTTTGTTGAAATAAAAGAAACACTTTCACCAACAACCCAAGCTATCGTAACCTTCGCTTTATGTGGCTTTGCTAACTTATCATCTATTGCTATTTTACTTGGTGGTATAGGTTCAATGGCGCCGAATCGCCGTCCTGATATTGCACGTTTAGGTATGAAAGCAATGCTTGCGGCTACTATGGCTAACTTAATGAGTGCTGCTATTGCTGGTGTATTCGTAAGTTTATAACTTAAAGCATTAACATTATAATTTAACAGCCTGGCTTTTCGCTAGGCTGTTCCAATTCTAAACCAAGAAAACTACAGAGAAACATCATGAGTACATTAGAAAGTTACGCACAACGCGCATTGCATATGATGGATTTAACCAGCTTAACCGACATTGAAACTGCTGAAGATATTATAAAGCTTTGTCAAACGGCTAGAACTACCTGTGGCAATACCGCCGCTATTTGTATTTATCCTCGCTTTGTTCCATTAGCAAAAAAAATGTTAGCTTTACAAGGTACGCCTGAGATTAAAATAGCGACAGTGACAAACTTTCCTCACGGAAACGATGACGTAACTATAGCCGTGGCTGAAACAAAAGCCGCGATAGCCTACGGTGCTGATGAAGTTGACGTGGTATTCCCGTATAAAGCCTTAATGAATGGCGATGAAAAAATCGGTTTTGAACTTGTAAAAGCTTGCAAACAAGTTTGTGGTAAAAACACACTGTTAAAGGTTATTATTGAAACTGGTGAGCTTAAATCTGACCTACTTATTACCCAAGCTAGTGAAATTTGTATTGCTGCAGGTGCTGATTTCATCAAAACATCGACCGGTAAAGTAACAATAAATGCTACGCCAAAAGCTGCCGAGTTAATGCTAAAAGTTATTAAAAATAAAAATACTCAGGTTGGTTTCAAACCTGCCGGTGGCGTTAAAAATGCTGAAGATGCCAAGGTTTACTTGGATCTAGCGAATGATATTTTAGGTACAGATTGGGCCACCAAAAACCAATTTCGCTTTGGTGCCAGTAGTTTATTGACTAACCTACTAAATACTTTAGGGGCGAGTACTGAAGTAGCAAATCCTTTGAGTTATTAATTGATATTAAAATTAATAAAAAAATAAATAACATAAACAATTAAACTCCCATATTTAGGACATTATTGAGCAATGGCACAATTATACTTTTATTATTCAACTATGAACGCCGGCAAGTCGACTCATTTATTACAATCTTCTTATAACTACCAAGAACGTGGCTTAGATACTTTGTTATTTACGGCACAAATTGACGATAGATTTGCTAAAGGTAAAGTGTCGTCAAGACTAGGTATTCATGCCGACGCGCTACTTTTCGATGATAACACTGATATATTCAGCCAAGTAAAGCAGCAAGTTAGTCAACGTAAAATTGCTTGTATCTTAATCGATGAAGCGCAATTTTTAACTAAACTACAAGTAAAAGAATTAACCGACATTGTTGATGAATTGAAAGTGCCGGTATTAGCATACGGTATTCGCACTGATTTTCTAGGTGAGACTTTTAAAGGCAGTGCGGCATTATTAGCTTGGGCTGATAAGTTAGTCGAATTAAAAACAATTTGTCATTGTGGTAAAAAAGCCAACTTTGTTATGCGTTGCGATGAAAATGGTCAAGCGGTACAAGGCGGAGAACAAATTGAGGTGGGTGGTAATGAACGTTACGAATCTTTATGTCGTAAACATTTCAAAGCACAAGTTTGGAATATGTCTGTTTAAATCTTATTAATTAACTAATACAAATAAAAAAGGAATGCGCTAACATTCCTTTAAATATTATTAAAACTTATGTTTAACGGTAATAATTAGAAAGCTTCGTTTTAATGTCCTTCAATAACCACTTCGACTCTGCGGTTGTTATATCGACCCGCTTCAGTTTCATTGGTGTCGATAGGTTGAAGTTCACCGTAACCTCTGACCGAAATAGCAGATTCAGATAAATTGCTAGATTGCATAAGAGCCTTTGCAACTATATTTGCTCTTGACTCTGACAATGGTTGATTTGATGTTTGCTTTCCACGCCAGTCTGTATGCCCCTCAAGTGTTAAGTTAACTTCGTTATATAACGTTAATTGCTGGGTTATTTCATCAATCTTTTGCTTAAATTCGCTACTGATAGTTGTAGAGTTATTATCAAACTGAATGATAAATTTTTGCGTTACCGGACAACCTTTTATATTTACAACTAAGCCTTTAGCGGTATTTTTACATTGATCTGCTTGATTCAGAATTCCATCGGCATCTGAGTCTGGATTATTAACTGGTACAATGGTCGCCTGTGTTTTGGGTACTGTTTTCGACTTTGATTCAGATTTTGATTTAGTCTCCGGTTTTAGATTGCTAATTGAACGAGATAAAGTTTTAGCTCGCTTAACTGTTTTACTTTCACCGAAGAATTTGCTGATACTTAACCCTAGATAAATCGCATCTTTATCATAACTGTCAACTTCAAGCCGTGTCATCCAACTATCATTAAACCGCCACTGAATCCCTCCACCGAATACAAATTGGCTACTATTAAGTTGATCATGGTATTGTTCAAAGTTACTACTTGAATCTATCAATGAAACCCCTGCTCTTATAAAAGCATTCCATTCATCTCCTACTGGCTTAAACCAATAACCGGCTTGTGCAGCAATACCTGTGTACTCTACTTTCAAAGTATTTATAATATTTGGGTTAGAATTATTTAAACGTGCTTCGCCTAAGTCGGTATAGCTCAACTCAGCAAACCAATGGTCGTTAAATGCATAACCACCATAAAGTTTATAAGAACTGCCATTATCATCAAAGATTTTCCAGCCGGAGTCATTTTCATTAGGATCAAGAAACGACATACCAAGTGAGCCTGAAAGGTACCAGCACCCCTCATCTTCTAGGTTTTGACAGTTTTTCTCAGCTTGGCTAGAAAAACTCATCGATATCAATAAAGCTATTGCCATGAATTGGCGTTTCCTACGCATTACTACCATGAGTAACATTCCTCCAATAATTAAAAATCCACTACTTCCTGCACCTTTTAAGGTCGACTCGACTTCACGAGGTTCCTGTAAGTTATCGTTGATACCATCATTGTTAAAGTCGCCATTTTCTTGGCTATCTGGTATGCCATCATTATCACTATCAAGGTCTTTATAATTAGGTATTCCATCTCCATCTGAATCTATATCACCTTCTACGTTATCGCTTATTCCATCACCGTCACTGTCAAGGTCTCGGAAGTTTGCTATACCGTCACCATCGATATCAATCAAGTCAAGTGCGTTGTCATCAATGCCATCAAGGTTAGCATCATTGCCAAGGGTAAAGTCAACATCAATAGCATCATCAATACCATCATTGTCACTGTCTACTCCACTAAGTTGCGCAAGTACTTGTTCTTGTGAATCGTTTATACCATCACCATCAGAATCTAGATCAAGGTAATCAGGTATACCGTCATTATCAGTATCTGCGATAACAAATATATCATCTATACCATCACCATCATTATCTATACCCCCAGTAGTATCTACATCATAGGCATCATCGATACCATCGCCGTCTGAATCCAGACCTGTAGGTGCAGGTCTATCTGCTTCAAAAGCATCTGGTAGTCCATCATTATCACTATCAACATCTAAATAGTCTGGTATTCCATCTCCGTCACTATCGCCGACTCCTTCAACTATATCTGCGATGCCATCATTATCGTCATCTTTGTCAACATGTGATGGTATCCCGTCCCCATCATCATCTGTGCCAGGGCTAGTGCCTCGACCACCTGGGTTAGCGTCGTAGCTGTCATAAATCCCATCACCGTCAATATCGTCTGCTGGATCAATCATGCCATCATTATTTACATCTAAGCCAGAACCCGGTGTGCCAATAATGTCAAAAACACCATCATTATTACTGTCTAGGTCGCGATAATCAGGTGTTCCATCCCCATCTGTATCTATTGGGCTTATAACTAACACATTAGGATCATCAGCAAAGCCATCACCATTTTCGTCAGTAACACCAGCTTCTTGAGTATCTAACAGGCCATCGTTATCGCTGTCTAGATCATGCATATCAATAATATCGTCTCCATCAGTATCCGTTAAATTGATATCATCATCTATACCGTCGTTATTAACGTCCATGCCACCGGTAAAGTCGATATCAAATGCATCATCAATACCATCCATATCGGCGTCAACACCACTAACATCGGCTTCTACACCATCGCTAATACCATCGTTATCGCTGTCTAGGTCTAAGTAGTCGGCAATTCCGTCACCATCAGTATCAGTGAAGGTAAGTAAGGCATCATCAATACCATCACCGTCAGCATCAAAACCACCTGTAACATCAACATCAAAGACGTCATCGATTCCATCGCCATCAGAATCAGTACCACCAGTTGCATCTACATCATATTGATCAGCAATACCGTCTGAGTCTGAATCGATTGCATTTAGTTCCGACTCTACAACATCGGGAACACCGTCATTATCGCTATCTACATCAATATAATCAGCTACACCATCATTATCAGAGTCTGTTGGTAATACATCATCATCAATACCATCACCGTTAGCGTCTACACCACCAGTTTGGTCGACATCGAAGCTGTCATCTATGCCATCGCCATCAGTGTCGATCCCACTATTACCTGCTTCAAAACCATCGACAATGCCATCATTATCAGAGTCGGTATCTAGATAATTTGGAATACCATCCATATCGTCATCGCCAGTACCTTCAACAATATCTGGAATACCGTCACCATCTTCATCTAGACTAGTGTCTAAGTAGTCAGGTGTTCCATCGCCATCACTATCTCCAGCACCTTCATCAGCGTCACTAATGCCGTCGCCATCAGAATCACTATCTAAGTAATCAGGAATACCATCTCCATCGGAATCACCATTACCTTCATCAGCATCATTGATACCATCGTTATCAGAATCACTATCTAAATAATCTGGAATGCCATCACCGTCACTGTCACCGTTGCCCTCGTTTGAATCATTAATGCCATCACCATCAGAGTCATTGTCTAAGTAATCTGGAACACCATCACCATCGGTATCACCATTACCTTCATCTGCATCGCTGATACCGTCACCATCAGAGTCATCGTCTAAATAGTTAGGAATTCCATCGCCGTCTGTATCACCATTACCTTCATCTGCATCGCTTATTCCGTCACCATCAGAGTCAAGGTCCAGGTAATCAGGTGTTCCATCACCATCTGAGTCAACATTGCCTTCAGAAGCATCATGAATACCATCGCCATCTGAGTCGGTATCTAAATAATTAGGGATACCATCACCATCGATATCGCCAGTTCCCTCATCAGAGTCGTTGATACCATCGCCATCAGAGTCAGTGTCTAAATAATTTGGAATACCATCGCCATCAATATCGCCATTCCCCTCGACAACATCAGGAATACCATCTCCGTCTGTATCTATATCACTATCTTGGAAGTCAGGTCTGCCATCTTCGTCGCTATCTGGCAGAGCAATATTGTCGTCTACACCATCATTATTAGCATCAACGCCACCGGTTTCGTCTACATCAAAAGCATCGTCTATACCGTCATTATCACTATCGATACCTGTTGCACCAGACTCAACACCATCATCTATGCCGTCGCCATCACTATCAGTATCTAAATAGTCAGGAGTACCGTCCATGTTAGTATCAGAATTACCTTCTAAAACGTCTGGTAAACCATCATTATCGCTGTCGGGGTCGAGATAATCAGGACTGTCGTCCATATCTGTATCAACGGGTGCAACGTTGTCATCTATACCATCAAGGTTAGTATCTGTGCCGCCCGTTTGGTCTACATCTAAGCTGTCATCAATACCATCACCATCAGTATCATTACCGCTCAAACCTGCTTCAACGCCATCGTTTATACCGTCATTATCACTGTCGGAATCTAAATGGTCAGGTGTACCGTCACCATCTGAGTCTAGTGCGTATGGGCTGGTATTGTCGTCCATACCATCACCATCGCTATCAACACCACCAGTTTGGTCGACATCAAAGGCATCATCGATACCATCACCATCGGTATCTACACCTGTGGCACCATTCTCAATAACATCAGGTAAGCCATCATTATCACTATCAGGGTCTTGGAAATCTGGTATGCCATCGTTATCAGTATCAATTGGCGTTACTGCATCGTCAATACCATCACCATTCGCATCAATTCCGCCGGTTTCATTAACGTCAAAGTAATCGTCAATACCATCGCCGTCAGTGTCTACTCCGAGAGCACCCGACTCAATGGCATCCGAAATACCGTCATTGTCACTGTCTAGATCTTGGAAATCTGGTGCAGTGTCAATATCACTATTTGCAGGGGTTGTATTGTCATCAATACCATCACCATTGGCGTCTGTTCCGCCGGTAATATCTACATCGAAAGCATCGTCAATGCCGTCCATATCAGAATCGACATTTAAAGCACCAGACTCCCAAAAATCAGGAATGCCATCGCCATCACTATCAATATCAAGATAATCAGCGGCTAAATCACCATCGGTATTCGCTGCTACAACATTGTCATCAACACCATCACCATTGGCATCAACACCGCCGGTTTGGTCAACATCAATCGCATCATCAATACCGTCATTGTCGGTATCATTGCCGCTTGCCACTGCTTCATTCGCATCGGTAATGTTATCGCCGTCTGAATCAGTGTCTAAATAATCAGCTATACCATCAGCATCACTATCAGTTATACCTGTAGCAGGGTTATTGTCAGCATCTAAGTTAGCATCTTCATTTGCAGTTGCTATACCATCGTTATCGTCATCGGGGTCAATTGCATCAATTACACCATCGCCATCACTGTCATTAGGATTATTGACATCGCCAATTTCAGTGCCATCAGGAATGCCGTCTTTGTCGCTATCGTTACTGGTAGGATCAAGCCCAAGTGCTATTTCATCTTCATCACTAATGCCATCACTATCTTGGTCAAAAATAACCACAACTGACGTCGCGTTTGTATCGTTTCCGGTTGAGTCTTGGCCTGCACCTAGCGCTAAACTTATTGCTACATCGCCGCCGCCATCAGGTGTAACTTCAACGGTATAAGTGTTGCCATCAATTATTGTGAAATTCGCTAAAGTAGAGTTTGTGAATTCAACATCACTGACATCAAAGTTTACAACGTCTTCGCTAAACTCGAAGGTCAGTACAAAGGTATTCGTATTGTTGACCGTGGCAGGCGCATTTAAGATAGATACAATAGGTTGGTCTTCATCTTTATTTGCAGTGAGTTGTGTAGCATTGCCTATATTACCAAAGGTATCAGTTTGGTTGGCATCAACAACAATTACATCTGTGCCATCAGCTATTGCGCTTATATCGAAGGTAGCATTCCATGTGCCATCAGGATTACAAGTAACTGCTTGGCTGCTAGGCGTAGCCCCTACAAGATCGACCGTGACATTACCGTCGCCTATAGTACAGGTACCGGTTACAGGGTAGCTCGCTTTATTAACAATATTACCATCGACTAATGTATCAATTACAACAACGGGTAGCGTACTATCTTTATCACTTGCTTGGTTAGCAGTAGTGGTTGTATTACCAGATGCATCGGTTTGGTTCGCATTAACAACAATATTTTCTTCACCGTCTGCAATTGCACTGACATCAAATGTTGCGCTCCACGTTCCATCTGGATTACACACTACACTTTGACTAGCAGGGCTTGCTCCCGCTAGCATCACAACAACATTACTATCTCCTATTGAACAAGTACCCGTGACCGGATATGTAGTTACATTATTGGCATTAACTTCAACTAAAGGATCTACCGTCACTGCCGGAACAACCGTGTCTTTATCTGCTGATAATTGCACCGCATTACCCGTATTACCTGAATCATCAGTTTGATTTGCATTGGCAACAATGGCATTAGTGCCATCTGCAATTGCCGAAACATTAAAGGTCGCAGTCCATGTTCCCCCTGCAGAACAGGCGACTGCTTGACTACTCGGTGTTGCACCAGTTATTGAAGTCGTTACGTTACCATCATTTATCGTACACGTACCCGTAATCACATACGCCGAAGCATTACTGGCATTAGCATCGCTGAGTGCGTTAATCACAACACTCGGTGCAATAATATCTTTATCTGCAGTCGCCTGTGTTGCAGTTCCTGTATTATTAGCAGCATCTGTTTGAATTGCATCAACTACAATAGCATTAGTTCCGTCTGCTATCGCACTTACATCAAAAGTGGCTGTCCAAGTTCCACCAGGCGAACAACTAACGGGCTGATTAGCGGGTGTTGCCCCAGCAATAAACACGGTGACATTACCATCATCAACAGAGCAACTACCACTTACAGTATAAGTACTAGCGTTAGCGGCATTTGCATTGTTTAAGGCATCAATACTCACGGTAGGAGGTACAATATCTTTATTCGCACTTTGCTGAGTAGCATTACCGGTATTACCCGCGGTATCAGTTTGGTTTGCATCAGCAACAATTACGTTAGTGCCATCTGCAATCGCGCTAACATTAAATGTTGAACTCCATGTACCTGCCCCAGTACAACTTACCGCTTGGCTTGCAGGCGTAGCGCCAGCAACAGCAACGGTTACATCACCATCGCCAATGGTACATGTGCCGTTTACAGGATAGCTATTTTGATTTGCATTGTTACCTACTGTTAAAGCGTTAATAACAACTGTAGGTAATACCACATCTTTATTTGCTTCGTCATCAACTGCTGAGTTATTGCCACTTAAATCGGTTTGCTCAACAAATACGGCAATAACATCAGTGCCATCTGCAATGGCAGTGACATTAGTGGTTGCCGTCCACATACCAGCATTACAAGTAACACGCTGGCGCTCAGGCGTTGCACCTGGTATATACACAGATACTTCTGTGCCAGCACTTTCACACATGCCAGTTACGTTATAGCTAGCCTGATTCGAAGCATTAGCAGCAGTTAATGAATTTAAAGTTAATGCTGGGCCAGTAGTATCTTTATCTGCATTTTTTTGTACGGTACTACCAGAGCTATCATTGGCATCTGCAACAATTACTCCAGCACCATCTGCAATAGGACTTACATCAAAAGTTGCCTGCCAAGAGCCATCTGCACATACCGCAGTTTTTGAAGGTAAGCCAGAAATTAACACTGTTACAGGGGTGTTAGCGTCAACACAGCTACCATTTACTGTATATGCGAATTGATTTTCTGTTGTCGCTTTACCTAAGTTATTCAGTGTTATTGCTGATGTGCTATCTTTATCGGCAGCTTTTTGTGTTGCATTGCCTACATTGCTATTTTTATCTGTTTGTGAGGCATTAATAATCACTTGGCCCAAGCCGTTATTAACACTAGAAACATCAAATGTAGCGGTCCAAATACCTTCTGCACTACAAATAGGCGAGCTGGTGAGCCCTGAGGGCGTACCATCTAAATCATCTACTACAACAGTAACCACACCGTCTCCGACAGTACAAGTACCTGATATAAAATAAGAAGTATCATCGGCTGCAGTAACTAGTGTTGGATCGTCAATAGTTACCACTGGTGCTGTGGCATCAGCCGCACCAGAAATAACAAAACCATAATCCTCAACTTCACCAGAATTAAAACTGCCACCAAAGTCGCCAGATGTTAAAGGTGTATTAGAAATACGAATACGGGCAAAGCTGTCTCCTGTTTGAGTGCCAGCAGGAATAGAGTCCCATGTAATGGTGATATCTTCTTCGTAGGTACCTGCAGCAATTTCATCTGTAGCTTCATTTACAACAGCACCAGCGTCTGAAATCTTATTGGTAAATTCGTCGGCTTCAAACGAGCCATTACCATCAAAGTCAATCCAAGCCCCAATGTAAGCAGTTTGACCATTAAAGGAAGTTACATTGGCTGTTATAGCATAGGTGGTATCGGTATCGTCTAACTGTGGGAAAGTGGCAATACCGTCATCAACATCATCTCTTGCTGTACCATTACTATCATCAAAACCATCACGAAAGCCGTCAATATCACCGCTAGGCTGAGTGCCCAAATGTATGCCTTCTACAATAGTATGGCTTGGGCCAGATGAAGATAAAAGTGTTTGATAAGAGTCTGGCGCATCGCCTAAATCACCACCTGGCTCTGCACGTAAGCTTTTTGCTCTAAAAAAAGCCCATGAGTCTAGAGTTGCATCCCCGTCATCGGTCACGCCAACAATTACACTCACTTCTTGATTTGGTGTTACTGAAGCACGACAAGTAACTCTTTTAGTAAAACCGTCCATCTCAGTGGTAAAATTTGCGGTACTGACTTCACCAGAATTTGCTCCTGGATCATTATTTATAAACAATTCTGGGTTAATAGAAGGGCCAGCTGTTCCCACTGCAGGAGGAAACTCCCCTGCTCGGTTAACGGTATCTATACTAAACGCTTGATTATCGGGTGTGAGGGCACAATTTGTACCATCAACCATGATCTTTAGTTTATCATTAAAGCCTGAATTTACATATTCATTATATTCTTCTGAGCCAAAAACAAAGTCTAATATCAAGGTATCAAACTCAGGCTCAATAGTGAATTGCAGCTTTGCATGATCAAAGCCAGATTCTTCTAGCTCATTATCCAATGAACCCGTTCCACTAATAGTAGTACTTTGATTATCTGCAGTATTGGAGCCCCCCGTTGCGACTACCGGCTCGACTGAACCAGTACTGAGAATAACGCCACTGGAAAAGTCATTAACGCCAGTTGGGTCTAACAAGAAGCCAAAGTTATCAAAGACACCAACCTGAATATTATCACCTACAAAGTTTGAGCTAGTAATTGTTATCCCACTTCCGGTAAGTCGATTAACAAGATCAGTGGTTGTAATTGTTGAATCATCTTTTTGGGCTACACTTTCTCCTTTAGTTCCGACAGTTTCTGCCAGAGTAACCCCTGAATTTAATGATAATGTAACCAATACAGCAACTAATGACTTTTGCATATAATCCTTCCTGATAATTCATTGTGCAATTTCTAAATGAGTTAAAAAATTTATGTAACTAAATTAAAATTATTTAATTTTAAAATTCCCATCTACAGCTAAACCTACATTTATTTTCGGCATACTATTATTCCCTTCAATCAACTGCTTTAGATTGAAACAAACAAAACTCAATGGCATTTGTGTAAAAGGGAACGCAAACTAAAGCTATACTTAGGTATGTTTTCAGCTTACAGGGAGTTAATTGTAACGAAGGGAAGCTTTTAATCCGTGTTTGACTCATGACTACTCCATTTGATCATTAGAAACATTTGTTCTACAAGCATAAAATTAATACTAGTAAAGGATTTTCAAATCACAAATTAAAATTCAATTAAATTGTAACCCAGAGATTTATAGTTAATTCAGATGGTTATCTTGGCTATATAAACTTGCCTGTAACCATTAGTATTTAAGGATTAATAACAAACATTAGGCAATTAACTTATAAATAAACTGATTAAAACCTAGATTAAATAGTGTCGAAAATGGGGGGGATTAAAACTTTTATTGATGAAAGGGAAAGATTCATTATCACTAGCTGATGTACGAATTGATAAAGCATTAATTAAACAGAAATACTGTTATGTAGCTGGATAAGTTGATTGCTGGCCAGTGCAAATGGTTAGCCAAAAATTAAATAAAAAAACAAAAGAGCTTGATGCCCCAAAATAGGTTAGCTTACTCAATTTACGTTGTAAGCTAACCTTTAATTAACGATGTAAACTCGTTCTATTTTTGAATAAAAAGTCTTAGTAACTTATAACATTAAGTCACTTCTATTGCTTTTTTCTGGGCAGACATTCGATAAAAGGCAAAAAACAAAATAACCGCAATTTGCGCAATAGCTCCCTGCCAGGTTGAACCTACACCAATCCAAGGTAAATCAACATGTATTGGCAAGGCCGAAATACTGATCACTGCCGCTTCTTGTAAAGCGCTAATCGCTTTACCCATTAATATAAATGCTAATGCGAGTAACAAATATGTGGTCATAGAGAAAAAACGCGCAATAGGTAATTTTATTGAATACTTTAATATCACCCAAGCTACCACCGCTAAAATAACGGCACCAGTAACAAAGCCAGAAACCGCAACAGAATATTGCTCTGAAGCCGCTTGTGTTAACAACGACTGATAAAATAAAACCGTTTCAAACACTTCACGATACACGGCAATAAATGCAAGTAAGGTTAATCCCCATAATGTACCAGCACGTAACTGGGTATTTATATGCTTTTGAATATAGGCTTGCCACTGCTCAGCATTGGTTTTACTGTGCATCCATATACCTACATATAACAGCATAACTGCGGCTAGTAGTGCTGCAACACCTTCCATTACTTCACGGCTTGCACCACTTATGTCTATAAGAGACTGTGCTAAAGCCCATGTTGCAACGCCGGCTATTAAAGCTAATATCCAACCAGCATGTACATATTTAACTGCATCACGTCTGTTGGTTTTAATTAGTACTGTCATGAGTGCAATAACTACTAATAATGCTTCAAGCCCTTCACGTAGTAAAATCACCAAACTCGCAGAAAACAAAGCACTGCTTGATAATGCTGCCCCTGTTAAAAGTTGCTCGGCTTCATCTAACTGAGTAAATATTTCAGCTGATAATTGTTTGAGTCGTTCTTCTTCCCCTGCCGTATTAATAACTTGTCGCAAATTAATAAGATTTACTTCAATGTTCTTACGTAAAACTTCGTCTCTTGCATCTAAACTATTTTCAATTAATTCAAAACCATCAAGATAAGCACTCACGGCAAGGGTATTAGCTTTGGCATATTCATTATTATGAAAGGCACTAATGGCAGCACTTAGTTGGCTTTTAGTGATATCAATTGGATTTTGTTGTTTATTAAACAATAAAGAAGGCGTTGAACGATATGTATCAATAAAATTGGCGTTAATATTTTCATCACTATTGATTAATTGGCTAGGATTAAAGTTTATCCAGTTTTGCAAATCAATGTCTTGTGCTGAATTTGTTGAAGACTTTATTGAAGGTTGTATTGCGTTAGTTTTATCTTTAAAAGCAAGTCCACCAACATAAAATGCTAATGACCAACGCTGCTGTTCTTTCAGCTGTGTAAACGCTGGCATTGCAGTATCATCTAAGCCGTTAGAAATAGCGTCAAATAAGCCTAATAATGAGCGGTTTACAGCTCTTGTTTTATCAGTAAAGTTGGTTGGCTCTGGCGATAAGCCCTTTGCTAAAATACCATCACCTTTGCCGGTCGCACCATGGCAGCTAACACAGTTTTCTTGAAATAAAGTTTGTGTATCTTTTTCCGGTAATAACCTATTCGGTAATAATGACTCAGGTAATATAGCTAACAACTGACCACGAATTGTTGCGCTTATTTGGCGAATGTTACTTACAGACTCTTTGTTTTTAATCGCCTGTTCTAACGCTAACGATTCATTATAAATTGCTGCTTTTTGCTCTTCGCCAATTTGACTCGAAACTCGCTCAACTATTATAGATGAAAACTCAAGCATTTCTTGGTATTCACCTTCATTAATCACTAAGGCATTTTCAACCGCATCAGCGTAATCAACACCTATATATTCGGCTAACTGAGCTAGTTGGCGTAATTGAGCGGTATCGTTAGTTTGGGCAGAAGCCTGTATTGAAAGCAAATTAAGCGACAGAAAAATCACCGCCGCTATGCTGAATAACTTGTGTTTAATTTTTAATAATAAACTATTGGAATGACAAAAATAGGTAGCGCTTTTCTTCATGTTAAATAACCTTAACCACATTGCGTAATGATAACTATTATCAATTGTAAGCTATGTATTAACAAATGTAATTAATTAAATTTACTTAAAATGTAGCTAAAGTGTAATAGTCTAAAGTACTAATGTTTAAAGATTATTCTGACGGCTATTTATTCACGATATTATTAAAATATCTTGAAGGTAATAATCAACATTAGCTCGATTTAACGCTATGATAAATATCAAGTAAGTTAATCAATAAAATGTTATGTGGTCTATTCCATTTGCAACTTGCTGCCTCATTAAGTCATACCTTAGGTCACTCAAATTAAAGCGGTTAACTTTTAACGCTAACCTGACTTGAAGCCACACAAACCCCTGATTTCCATTGGTTTTCAGGCGAAACACTCATGCTGACATGGGTTATCTGTAAGACTGGTTTATTTAACTAATAGTGTTCCGTTATACATTTTCATTTGACAATGAAATACATATTCACCTTGTTGCATAGCCGGTAGATGTATCTTTACAAGTTTATTAAGCGGTAGTTCTGCGCTTATATCAAAGTCAGGGAACATCACAGTCGCAGCACACGAGCTAGAGTCTTTGCGAATAAAGTTAATATTTAAAGGCTTATTTTCCGGCAATAAAAGATGAGCAGGTTGATAAATGCCTGCATCAACCACCACAATAACTTCATTACTTTTTGAGCTATCAGTGCTATCACTTTTAACATCTACCACTGTTGCTCTCGGTTTATATAACCAGAACCACCATATAATTAAAATGATTAACCCTAAGCCTGTTAAATTAATTATTAGCATGTGTTTGCCCTTTCATAAGTATTATTGTGGTTTGAATAAACGTAAACGATTGGCATTACTTACCACCGTTAATGATGAAAATGCCATTGCAGCACCTGCGACAACGGGATTTAACATTAAACCAAAAAATGGATACAAAATACCTGCGGCAAAAGGTATACCTGCCACATTATAAATAAAGGCGCCAAACAAGTTTTGCTTAATATTTTTCAATGTTGCTTTACTCACCACAATAGCATCAGCAAGGCCATGTAAAGATCCTCGCATTAATGTAATGTCGGCACTTTCAATCGCTACATCTGTCCCTGTGCCAATAGCAAAGCCAACATTAGCTAAGGCTAAAGCGGGTGCATCATTAATGCCATCTCCTGTCATACCTACAATTTCGCCTTGCGCTTGTAACTCAGCAACTTTGTTAGATTTTTCTTCCGGTAGCACTTCAGCAAACACTTCTTTAATACCAACTTGCTTTGCTACTGCATTTGCCGTTGCTCTGTTATCACCCGTTAGCATTACCACTCTAATATCTTTAGCTTGTAGTCTTTTAATGGCAGCCACTGAGTCAGTTTTAATTGGATCAGAAACCGCTATAATTGCCACTAACTTATTATCAATAGCTAAATACATAGGCGTTTTAGCGCTATCAGCAAGTTGCTGCGCACTTGCTACAAAGTCATTTAACGCTATAGCGTTTTTTAACATCAGCTTTTGGTTGCCAAAAATTAATTGCTGATCGTTTAACTTAGCTTGTACTCCATAACCTGCAATAGCTTGAAAATCTGTAGTGTTCTCAAGCATAAGGTTTTTAGTCAATGCTGAGTCAACAATAGCTTGGGCAAGTGGGTGTTCAGAGTTCCTTTCAATACTTCCAGCTAAAGTTAAAATTTGTTGCTCGCTATAATTTCTGTCGGCAATAATAATATCGGTGACTGTCGGTTTACCCTCAGTAATTGTGCCTGTTTTATCTAATATCATTGCAGTAATTTTAGAGGCCGTTTGTAGCGCTTCACCATTGCGAATCAAAACCCCCGATTCTGCTGCTTTACCGACACCAACCATAACAGACATAGGCGTTGCTAAACCCAGGGCACATGGGCAAGCGATAATTAACACCGTTGTTGCTGAAACAACGGCATAAGCAATAACAGGATCTGGTCCAAAGTTAAACCAAACTAAAGCGCTTACAATTGCAATTATCATGACAACAGGAACAAAATACGCTGAAATTACATCGGCTAATCGTCCAATTGATGGCTTAGAGTTTTGTGCTTTTTTCACCATATTAATAATGTGTGCTATGGCTGTGTCTTTACCTATTCTCGTGGTTTGAAATAAAATTGAGCCTGATTTGTTAAGTGTGCCAGCAACAATTTCATCGCCCTTACCTTTTTCAATAGGCATAGGTTCGCCTGTTAACATTGATTCATCAATGGCAGTATTACCCTGTATTACAACCCCATCTACAGGCACTTTTTCACCTGGGCGAACGCGTACAATGTCACCAAGTAAAACCTGTTCAATCGCAATATCAAGCTCTTTATTGTCCCGTACAACCCTCGCGGTTTTAACTTGTAAGCCAATTAAACGTTTTATCGCTTCACTGGTTTTTCCTCTGGCTTTGACTTCAAGCGCTAAACCTAAATTGATTAAACCAATAATCATGGCGGTGGCTTCAAAATAAACATGGCGAGCCATCTCTGGCAACACCACAGGAAATAAGACCACTACCATAGAATATACCCAAGCAGTGCCTGTTCCTAAGGCAATTAAAGTATCCATATTAGCGCTATGATTAACCAGTGACTTCCAAGCACCTAAGTAAAAATGTTTACCCGAAAAGTACATGATGGCCGCACACAAAACCCCAATAAATAACCAAACAGTTCGCGCTAAAGATGTGTCAATCGTCATTGCCCCACCAGCCAGGCCATAAACCATTAACGGTATACCTAAACCTAAGGCCATCCACATTTGTTTGATTAGGCTGTTATAGTATTTTTGATCAGCAATTTCTTTCTCATCGATTAATTCATTATCGCTGCTCTCATTAACACTTTTGGCGTTATAACCAATAGATTCAATCGCATTAATCAATACTTTTGCGTTAACATCGCCCGTAATTGAAACCATACGTAAAGCAAAATTCATCTGTGCATCCTCAACACCAGGGGTGTTGTTTAACGCTGTTTCAATCTTACTTACACAACTAGCGCAACCTGCTCCTTCAATAATTAATTCTTGAGTCGATTCAGTTAATTTGCTCATCACAATCTCCTTTAATAAATTAATATTTCCCTGCTTCTATTAGGTGACATATCATTTGTCCAGTTGGCGCTTTATCAGGCTTACTTTGCCAATCATCAATCGCGCTTCTTAGTTTTTCTCGTAATTCAAATGCCGCTTGAAATTGCTTTTCTGTTTCAGCCAAATGATTTTCGATAATTCCTCTAACCAATGGACAAGCAGAATGTCCTTTATCGGATTCCAATAAAATATTTTTTATTTCTGCAACCGAGAAATTTAATTGCCGAGCACTTAAAATGAATTTAAGTCTATTCTGGGCTGTTTTCCCATAATTTTTATAACCATTCGTTGGGTTTTTACTTGCCGTTATAAATTCAATTTTAGTGTAATATCGAACGGTATCAGGCGTGGTATTCATTGCATTCGCTAGCTCAGTAACTGTCATGGCATTAACCTTTTATCGATAAATTAAGTAGCTTAATTTTAATAATTTGAATAGATTTTACAGCTGTGTCTAAGACACAGGTCAAGCTAATAGCATAAAATAATTACCTATCAAAACAATTACTATTTAACATACCAGCGCACTAGTCCACTTCAGCTTATTTTTTATGATTATTATCACATTAAATACCTAGACGTCCCTGGCTAAGTTGGCAGTAAGGATAGCGATGACTTATGTATACACACAATACCATCCAAGGCATTAACAGCGAGTAAGCTTTCGTCTTCAAAGGCTACATGTCCAGGTTGTGCAGTAGGCTTATATGCAATTAATTCAATATGAGTGGCAGTCCATAAATCTTTATCTAACTTAATTAACAGCCCCATATGCCCGAAGATCTTAACTTTTTGGTCAATATCATTTATCGACATTTTAAAATCTAAAATTCGTTCAGCAACATCTGTTCTAGGCCAATACGAGTGGTTAATTTGTGGGCGTGCAGCGTTATAGTAATGTTCGATATTGTCAAAAAAACGTTGTAACAAATTTACGGATTCAAGATGTACTTTTATCATCAAGGTGGTTAGCGTTTCATTGGCAGATTGTGACAACTGGCTCTGTAATATAATGTCACCACAATCAAATTTTTCAGCAATTTTATGTAACGTTATTCCTGAAAACTTTGGCTGTGTTATTAAAAAAGGCAAAGGTGTTGGGCCTCTACCTTCAGGCAATAATGTCGGATGAATATTAATGGCATACTTTACTTTGGTTACGGGTAGTAAATAAGAGTATTCAGCAACAATAAACATCTCTGCCCCGAGTGTTATTAATTGATTTAATTCACTCTCGCTCGGTTTATGGCTATGTAAAGGGATACAGTTGTCAGCGCATACGCTATCGATAATCGAAGAGTTACGTGCTGAATTATTTTTATATACTCTGAGTATTTCATGACCTTGGGCCATTAAATGCTTTAAACATGAGGAAAATAAATTATTCCCAAAATAAACAATTTTCATAATCAAATTTCAATATAGTGGTTCAAAGTAAAGCTTTTAAATATTTTATAAAGAATATTTAGTTTAGCTCTCTAAGTTAAGTAAAGATATTGGCGAACTTATCATTAATTTTGCTGCAAATATTTTACGAGCTACTTTAGGTTTAAAGCCAAAAATAAGCATATGTTTGAACACCTTGCACAGCTTATTCAGTAATAGGACCTTTAATTAAGCATTAAAATTACCATAACAGGATTATTCGTTGATAACCCTGTTTCCACACGTAACTTATTTATAACTTTAGCTAGCCCTGTAAATATAAAAAGTTCATCAGCCCATTATTTATTTTTGCAATCTCTA
Source organism: Colwellia sp. NW0002-52-1 (assembly GCF_057550865.1). Classification (NCBI taxonomy): domain Bacteria; kingdom Pseudomonadati; phylum Pseudomonadota; class Gammaproteobacteria; order Alteromonadales; family Colwelliaceae; genus Colwellia; species Colwellia sp. NW0002-52-1. The sequence continues at coordinate 19,645 of NZ_BAAJLU010000018.1, forward strand.
GCGTTAATCGATGAACAGCGCCATAAATAAAACAAAGCAGGTAAAACAAGTAAGGTTAATATCACCGCACTTAACATGCCGCCAACCATAGGAGCTGCTATTCTACTCATAACTTCAGAGCCCGTACCTGTGCCATATAAAATGGGTAGTAAGCCAACAATAATGGCAGCAGCAGTCATCATTACCGGGCGCACGCGCATGCCAGCACCATGTAACACCGCCTGAAATAAATCTGCTTTTGTCGTGGTAATATTTTTTAAGCTATGATCATCTAACATCGCTTTATAGGCTTGGTTTAAATACACCAACATAATCACACCAATTTCAACCGCCACCCCTGCGAGGGCAATAAAACCAACCCCTACTGCTACTGAGAAGTTAAAGCCCTCTAAATACATTAACCAAATACTGCCTACCATAGCGAGCGGTAATGTTCCCATAATCATCGCTACTTCAATGACATTTCTAAAGTTTACATAAAGTAAAATAACAATAATGAATAACGTCAAGGGCACCACATACGCCAACTTAGCTTTTGCTCGCTGCATATACTCGTATTGGCCTGCCCAAGCAACAGAGTAACCTGCAGGTAGCACTAACTGCTCAGCAACAACTTGTTTAGCCGCTTCAACATAAGTACCAACATCGACACCTTCAATATCGACATACGACCAACCATTTAACCGAGCATTTTCAGATTTAATACCTGGTGGCCCCTCTTCAATATAAATATTGGCAACATCGCCTAAGGCAATACGCTGACCATTGGGTGTCACTAGAGGTAATATTGATAATTGTTCAGGCGAGTCACGGTAGTCTTGCAAGTAACGTACATTAACGGGGTATCGCTCTAAGCGCTCAACGGTTTGAGTAACATTCATGCCGCCAATCGCAGTGGCTACTACTTGCTGAATGTCAGCAATGTTTAAACCATAGCGAGCAGCTTTTTCTCGCTGAATATCGACTTTAATATAACGGCCGCCCGCAACGCGTTCAGAGTAGACAGACGTTGTACCAGGTACATCTTTTAAAATAGTTTCTAACTGCAGACCTATATCTTGAATAACAGATAAATCTGGCCCTGCGACTTTAATGCCGACAGGTGTTTTAATACCTGTTGCTAACATATCAATACGAGTTTTTATTGGCATAACCCAAGCGTTAGTTACCCCTGGTAGTTTGACTAAAGCATCAAGCTCTTTTTTCAGGCTCTCTGCTGTTACACCTGCTCGCCATTGGTCTTGAGGTTTAAACTTAATGAAAGTTTCTATCATAGTGAGTGGGGCTGGATCGGTTGCGGTTTCTGCGCGCCCTACTTTACCAAATACCGTTTTTACTTCTGGTACCATTTTAATCAACTTGTCAGTTTGTTGCAGAAGTTGGCGAGCTTGGCCAATTGAAATACCCGGATACGTGGTTGGCATATACATTAAATCGCCTTCATCAAGCGGTGGTATAAACTCACTACCAATTTTATTAATCGGATAAATACCAATAGCCAAAACAATTAATGCCGCAAATAGCGTTACTTTAGGAAAGTTTAAAACGGCCTTAAGTGCTGGCATATAGATAAAGGTTAAAAATCGATTAACCGGATTCTTATGCTCGGGTAGCACTTTGCCTCGAATAAAATAGCCCATTAATACCGGCACAAGTGTAATAGCTAATGCCGCACTTGCCGCCATGGCATAAGTTTTGGTAAAAGCGAGTGGCGCAAACATGCGCCCTTCTTGCGCTTCTAATGTGAATACCGGCACAAAACTTACGGTAATAATAAGTAAACTAAAGAATAATGCTGGACCAACTTCACTGGCTGAGTCAGCCACTATTTGCCAGCGATTCTCTTTTGTTAGTGGGGTCTTCTCCATATGCTTATGCATGTTTTCTATCATCACGATAGCCCCATCAATCATCGCTCCTATGGCAATGGCAATACCCCCTAGCGACATAATGTTGGCGTTAAGTCCTTGCATATGCATGATGATAAACGCAGTTAAAATACCCACGGGTAAACTGATAATCGCGACTAATGATGAGCGCACATGAAATAAGAAAATAATGCACACTAAAGCCACTACACCAAACTCTTCTAATAACTTAAATGCTAAGTTATCGACAGCGCGTTCTATTAATGCAGAGCGGTCATAAACCGGCACAATTTCTACACCATCCGGTAAACCTTTTTTAAGTTTTTCAAGTTTGGCTTTTACGCCATTAATAACTTGTTGAGCGTTTTCACCAAAACGCATAACCACAATACCGCCAACCGTTTCACCTTCGCCGTTAAGCTCAGCAATCCCTCTGCGCATTTGCGGCCCTGTGCCAATATCAGCCACATGTTTAAGCAATAATGGTGTGCCATTTTTATTTAAACCAAGCGGAATGTTTTCAAGATCTTCAACGCCTTTAATATAGCCTGTTGCTCGCACCATATATTCTGCTTCAGCCATTTCAACCACCGAAGCACCAATTTCTTGGTTACCTTGCTTAATGGCGGTTTGAATAAGCGAAAGTGGAATACCATAAGCACGTAATTTGTCAGGATTTACGTTAACTTGATACTGTTTCACCATGCCGCCGAGTGCGGTAACTTCAGACACACCCGGTACCGTTTGTAATTCAAACTTTAAAAACCAGTCTTGAATGCTGCGAAGTTGGCTTAAATCATGTTGGCCAGTGGTATCGGTAAGCGCATATAAATAAACCCAGCCCACCCCTGTGGCATCAGGTCCAAGTTGCGGGCGCGCATCACTGGGTAAGCTAGGTGCAACTTGGCTTAGATATTCAAGTACTCTAGAACGTGCCCAATATAGATCGGTATCTTCATCAAAAATAACGTAAACATAAGAGTCACCGAAAAAAGAATAGCCGCGAACAGTTACCGCGCCAGGCACAGAAAGCATCGCAGTGGTCATTGGGTAAGTTACTTGGTCTTCAACCACTTGTGGCGCTTGTCCGGGATAACTTGTTTTTATAATAACTTGCACGTCAGATAAATCTGGCAGTGCATCAATCGGCGTTTTACTGACCGAAAACAAACCAACACCTACCAATAAAACCGTTGCCAACAACACTAAAAAGCGATTGACAATCGACCAGCGAATAATAGCAGTAATCATTTTGTGTTTACTCCTAGTTAGTGGTTTGAATGATCAATCGGAGCTACTTTCAGCGCAGCTTCAGAGTTGGTATTTTCATTTTTAGACAATGGTGAAAATTCAGACAATGGCGAAATGTCAGTAATAACGAAGTCTCCATCACGTATTTCAAAGGTAAAGCTCACTTGCATCCCTTTGTTGAAATTCGCTAAGCTCACATTTTTGGCCGTAATAAAATCAACCGTTGCGGCAGGTCTATTCCATTTTTCAATCGCTGAACGGCTGATATTGATCATACCGTGATCTTTCATCAGTGAATTAATGGTACCTGTGACTGTTGCTGAACTGACTTTCTTAACCGATTCGTTTTCCATGTCACTATCCATTTCCATTGCACTTTCCATTGCACTTCCCATTGCACTAGTAGTATCAGGAATGTGTATATTGGTAATTATGTATTCGCCTTCTGCGGTTTTACTGATTTCTACATGTAAAGTTAACCCGACGTTTAAGCGTGAAAAATCAACGGTATCAATGGCGATAAAGTCCATTACCATCTCAGGCCAGCCCCACTGTTCAATAGCATCATGCTCAAGCGTTAACATCTTGTGCCCTGCCATAAGGCTGGTTATTTTTGCTTGCACCCAAACAGACACCGGCGCTGGTTCTTCGCTAGCTGTAGCATCACTTCCTTCGTTATCAGCGTACATACGTTTAAAATCTGATGATTTACTTGATTCTGAATCTAATAAAAATTGTGCTGAACTAACAACCTTATCGCCTTCACTCAGACCAGTAATAATTTCAACATTTTCATTGTCAAATCGACCTACCGTTACCGCAATTGATTTAAAACTGCCATCACCTAAAGCCAGAACAACGCGATCTTGTTTGCCAGTTCGTATCAATGCTTCTTTAGGAATAAGCAAGGTGTTATCTGTGTCTGTTGAATGAATAATAATTTGTGCAAACATATTAGGTTTAAAAGCACCATTTTCATTATTAAAACGTAACCTAAGTTTTACCGTTCTGGTTTTAACATCTAAAGTTGGATAAATTAAATCAACTTGCCCTTGCCATGACTGCCCCGGTAAATAATCTAAAGTCATGGTTACAGGTGCGCCTGCCTTAACTTGATTGGCTTGGCGCTCAAATACTTCTGCTTCCACCCAAACCTGCGATAAATCGGCAATAGACATAACCGTTAATCCCGGTTGAACATAAAATCCTTCACGGATGTTCAAGGTTTCAACCACCCCGTTTTGGGGCGAATAAAAGGTTATGGTTTGCTGCACTTGTTTGGTTTTTATCAGTTTAGATATTGCTGATTGAGGAATTTGTAACGCTAATAAACGATTTTCAGCGGCTTTGATTAGCTGACGATTACTACGATTTAGTGCTAACACTAGCTCTTCTTGAGCATTGACTAGCTCTGGCGAATAAATTTCATACAGCGCTTGGTTTTTTGTTACCGACTCACCTACCGCTTGAACGTAAAGCTTTTCTACCCAGCCTTCTACCCTAGGATGAATATGCACCATTTTTTCTTCATCGTAAGCAATATAGCCAACGGTATTTATTTCAGCATCTAAGGATTTTATTTCTGCCGTGGCGGTTCTAACGCCCAAATTATTTATCACATCAGAAGAAATACGAATGGTACCAACACCTGCATCTGGGCCATTGTTACTATCTTGGTATACCGGCACTAAATCCATGCCCATGGGTGATTTTCCCGCTTTGTCTCTTCTATAATTAGCATCCATAGGCGCAACCCAATAAAGCGGTTTATCTTTTGCTGACGATGCCGTTGAATCTTGCCCACTATTGTCTGAAGGGAAGTAATACAAACCACCCCAAGTGATTAATCCACCTATCAACATGCCAGTAATAATCGGCTTGAACATATTTTTTTCCACTTTATTACTCATTAATTAACTCCGAAACAACAGCGACTTGACCGCTATTGTTTATAATTTTGCTACTGCGTGAGATTGCAGTGTTGAGGTTGCCGATAAAAAGATAGTTAAGTTCTAAACGTATTTTCTGCTCTTCAACATTGAGTGTTAACTCGTCTATTTCACTATTCAGTACCGCAATACGTGAGCGAACCACTTCAGAGAAGTCGCCATCGTCATTGGTATAAGCTGACAACGATGCTTGGGCTTGGTCATGAACTTGCGGTATTAACTTGTTTTTATATAAGTCTTGGCGCTGTTTTAAGCTGACAAGTCGACCTTTTGCACTGGCATAAGATGCCATCAACTCACGCAGTAACAATATTTTTTCAGTTTTTATCGATTCTGACTCGTATATGGCAGACTCACGTTCTTTATCTTGTTTATTTTCAGTAAAAAGTGGCAAGTCGAAGGTTACACCAACTGAAAATAAATCAGCGCGACTACTGCCCATTGCATCGTCTGCACGATAACCATAACTGGCATTTACTCCCCATTGCGCTTTATATTTTTGCTCAGCTAATGAAATACCTGCGGTAGTAGCCGCTATTTTTTTCTCAAGAGCCAAAACCGCGGGATGATAAGAAAAGTAAGGCAGCAGTGCCATAGGTTTAAGCCACTGTTGTTGCCAAACTAAATCAGCATTAATTAACTCTATTTCTGGCAACTTAGGATGAGTAATAATGTTATGGATAGAAAAATCAGATGCTGAAATTGCTGAACCCATTGAACTCTCTACACTAGAAAACTGACTTAACCACTGCGAAAGCATGCCCTGATAGCGATTTTGTTGCTGTGCAAATACATTCAACCTGTCATCTAAACGGGTAAGCTCCAGTTGTGAGCGAACAATATCTTGTTGACGGGTTTTACCTAACGCTGATGAATAACTCACTTGTGCAACTTCAGCTAATTGTTCGAAAAGCGATCTGTTTTTTTCGATTAACGCGATACTTTGTTGTACACGATAAACATCTAGCCATAAACTACCAACCGTAACGGCCACTTGTGCTTCACGATTTGCTCTTTGAAATGGCAAGGCTTCACTTTGGGTTTTTAATTGGCCACTTTTTATCGCTAAGCTATCACCACGAGGAAACAACTGTGCAATACCAAATTTTGCTTGAGTCATACCCTCTTGAGCAAAGTCAAAACCATTCACCGGCAAGTTAGCTAAGCTGATTGACACCATAGGATCAGGCAAGGTATTAGCTGCTTGACTCATTGACTCTATCGCTTTTTGCTTATGCACGTTGCCCGTTAACCAAGGGTCATTTTTTTGCGCTGTTTTAATAGCACTCTCAAATGATAACTCGACGCTGTTATTTAGCTCTGTTGCTTGTGTTGCATTAACATAAAGCACAGATAATGCTAAAATTTTTGTATAATATTTAATGCTAAATGTAACTGTTTCGTGTTGTTTAGCCATTAAAATTGTTCCTCATAAGATTGAACATTAGCGTAAACCTCATAACTACCATCAGCTTTCAATTTTAAAACTTTATACGGCTGAAACTTGCCTTCAACTTCCATTCCTGGACTTCCAACAGGCATGGCAGGAACAGATAAGCCGATCACATCAAGGTTATGAGTTTCGTGGAGAAATTGTTGAATATATTTTGCAGGCACATGCCCCTCAAACACAAAACCATCGTTTGAAATAGCGGTATGACAAGAACGGTATCTTGGTGCTATTGATTTTGCTTCTTTAATACCTGGAAAGTCATCAAAACTATGCACTTTAGACTCAAATCCATGATTTTCAACATGACTTATCCAAGCTTTACAACAACCACAACTTGGGCTTTTATAAACATCTAATACGATAGCTTTTGATACATTAGCTGGCTCGATAACATTTGGCGACGAAGCGGTTGACGACTCAGCGACTGACATCGTGTTGCTTGGCTCTGGGTTGTTTTCTGAACAACTCGCTAACACCAACACAACTATACAGTAAGCAGAAATTCGTAACTTAAGGCTGACTTTTAATTTGCCGTTTTTAAATATAAATTTTTTAAACATATGGTTTCTAAACTTAACTTTTTTTAAACTTAATACCCCTAATAGGGATACCAATAAATTTGTATATAAAAGGTTATTTTTGAAGCGTGTAGAAACAAAGTTTCTAAACATTGAGCTCAAAAAAGCCTATTACAGCGTGTAGTTTTATAAATACACCAAAATCTGGGCGCACTTATGCTGTAGTTAGCTTAATATTGGCGGACGGTAAAGCGAGTTAAATTGTTGGCGTAAAGCCACACGAGAAGTGTTTAATATTTTGTCTGGATTATCAATAAAGAGGTTAGGCGCTAAGTTATTCATTATAGTTGCAACATTTGAACAACCACCGGTATAGCATTGGCAAATACTGTTGCAACAATCTTGGTTTGAGCTTTCATCTGAGTCATCAACACTTAAAGATTTAGCTGAGGTGTCATCTGATGAGTTAGTCGACATATTATGGTTACTGTGATCCATCATAGTCATCATATTTTGTGATTCTTCGGCTGACTGTGAGCTCATATTCATCATACTTATCATTTGATAAGACATAATAGTAGACGCCATTGCCTGACCTACAAAGGCTAAACATACGCACAGTACTATTGATGTTTTAGCTAATGATTTAGCGTAGTTTGAGAACACAAGTAACCAACAAAAGATGATAATTAACGCAATAATCGCACAGCTTGAGGTTATATTCAACGAAATAAGTAACCACTCAAGTTTTATGAAGTGCATGCGGCTCAGAAAATCTGTTTAATTTGCTAGCACCCATACTAACAATAGGTTTAAGATAGCGCCCTTTTGAAGTACTTGGCTAGATAACGTCTGCTAGCAGCATTTTAATCTAGCTAACTTTTGAAGATTATTCATTTTATGTATTTAGGTTTGTTACATGGTTGTTGTAAGATTTTTTACAGAACAAAGTGATTTTTAAAAACGCTAACATCCCTCAAGTACAAATTATATAACACCAGTAACTTAACCTGATGCACTCATTAAAACGCTTTTTATATACCCAAAAAAAAGCACATTACTATTTATTATCTGGACTTAAAAAATGTTTGAAATTGTTATTTTATCGTTAGCTTTAAGTATGGATGCATTCGCTGTATCTATAGGATTGGGCGCTAAACATGCTTTAAAAACTAGATCGCTTGCTATTACTTGTGGACTATATTTTGGTTTTTTCCAAGGATTAATGCCATTAATTGGTTATATGGGCGGTCGAGGAGTTTTAGGCTGGGTAGAGTCTTACGCGCTTTGGATTGCCTTTTTACTACTGGTATTAATTGGCTCAAAAATGATTTATGAATCCTTCTCTCAGAGCATCGAAAATGATATCGCAAAAATCACTCATAGAATAATGTTAGTACTTGCCATAGCAACAAGTATTGACGCTATGGCTGCTGGATTTTCGTTAACCTTACTAGACATCAACCCGTTAATTGCTTGTGCCATCATAGGTTTTACCACACTATTTTTCAGTGTGTTAGGGGTTTTTATTGGCGCAAAAAGTGGCACATGGCTTGAAAGCAAAGCTGAACTCTTAGGTGGTGTTGTTTTAATTCTTATTGCGATAAAAATATTATTTATTTAAAGCATAATTAATCCAATCAGAACTTAGTTAGGGCTTAGATAAACAACAAATAACTCGGTAATTTTATTGCAATATTCAGCTAATCTTAAGTTTAGTCTGCTATGTTATAAGTACTGTATTTTTATTGCGAATTGCTTGTGAAAGTTTTAATTATTGAAGATTCAACATCTTTGAGAAGAAGTTTAAAGATTGGCTTATCTAACCTAGGTTATACCGTAGATGACACCGGCGATGGTTCTGAGGGCTTAAGTATGGCACTCTCTGGCGACTATTCTCTACTTATACTTGATTTAATGCTGCCATCTGTTGACGGTACCTCAATTCTAAAAGCGATAAGAAAGGCAAATAAAGATCTTCGGGTTCTCATTTTATCGGCACGCGATTTAACCGAAGATAAAATTGAAGGCTTACTAAATGGTGCTGACGATTATCTTACCAAGCCATTTTCTTTTGATGAACTACATGTTCGACTACTATGCTTAATGCGCCGAGGCTCATTAAACGTTAATGACAATACTATTAATATTGGTATGTTTTCATTAGATCTTCATTTAAAACAACTTTTTTGTAATGGCGTAGATACAAACCTAACCCCCAATGAATATAAATTAGTGGAGTGTCTTTTTAGTAATCAAGGTAAAGTTATATCTCCTGAAAAATTAAGCGAATACTTAGCCGGACAATACGACGCCGTTGCTAAGAATTCAATTGAGGCGCATTTGTCTACGGCGCGTAAAAAAGTTAAGTTGCTCGGCCACGATTTACCCATTAAAACTAAGCGTGGCTTCGGCTATTTTTGTTGAGATTAATGAATGATTTCTATTAAAAAAAAGTTAAGCCGCTATATATCAATTTCAATATCGATATTATTAGTGTCGATATTATTGATCACCGATATAGCGGTTGATAGCTGGATTGATGTTGAATTTGACCGAGCAATGACTAACAAGGCTAACTTACTTACCACGTTAATAAGTGAAGATAGTGACGAAATACATGGTATTGAATTTGATTTTGCAGATGAGTTTATGCCTGAGTTTTCTGGGAATAATGATCCAGAATATTTTCAACTATGGCTTGATAATAAGGTATTCGAACGTTCTAAAACATTAGCGTTGTTTGATATTAACGATCTCCCTCGAACAACAGTTAAATTAAACCAATCCGTTATTATTGACATAACCTTACCTGATGGTCGCTCAGGTAGAATGTACTTTACTAAATTCAAACCTCAAATAGATACTGACGATAGAGAAGGTCTTGTTGATCTCCTCCAAGTAGTACAAAATCAAAAAACCATGGAGTTGGCTTACGCGGTGAGTAATGAAGGGTTAAACCAAATACTTTGGTTTGTTGATATTATTTTTATCTTAACTTCGCTTGCTGCTGTTTTCGCGGTTAGGTTAATTGTTTTTAAAGTTGTAGATCGCGGTTTAAAGCCTATTGAACAACTTAATAATGAGTTACAAAAAATCAATTTAAACTCTGAAATTAGTGCCATAAACACCGCCAATTTACCAGACGAATTAATTGTAATTGCTAACGGTATTAATCATTTTATTCGAGAAAACAAAAACCTTTACTCGCGAGAAAAACGCATAACTTCCGATATTGCACATGAATTAAAAACACCCATAGCTGAGTTATTAAATTTAAGTGAAGTGGCCATTAAATTCCCACACGAGAAGCAATTATCTGATAATTTTAAAGTTGACGTTCTTAACATTACTGAGCGCTTACGCAATATTGTAAACAGCATACTCTTACTGCAAAAAAGCACGAATAGCATCAAGCTAGCAAAACAAAAAATTGAACTAAAGCAATTAATTAATAACGTTATAAAAATTGAAAATAAAGCAAAGCGAACGATAAATTTCACTTTGGATAAATCATGCGAAAGTATTCAAGCGAATGAGTTCGCATTAACAACCATTTTATGCAACTTAGTAAATAATGCACTTTTTTATAGCCCAGAAAACACACCAATTACTATTTCAGTGTTACCTCATTCTGAAAACGATCAAGTTATCATCAGTTTAACTAACGTTAGTGAACACCATTTTTCTGAACAAGATTTTGCTTTGTTTTTCGATCCTTTATGGCAAAAAGACGCTTCACGTACCTCAACTGACCGATATGGTTTAGGCTTAGCTATTGTTAAATCTTATTGTGAAAATATATCGGCCACTTTACAGGTTGCTATGTCAGCAGAAAAAGAAATAACCTTTACAATTATTTTATAAATGCCAAGTTAATTAACAATAACTCAATAGCAAATAAGCATGGCATATAAACGATATACTTAACGAAATGTTAAGTTTATTCTAAGCCAAATATCAGTTTCCCCTAAGCACTTCTTAAGGTTAGCTCATTAACATATAAACACTGACCAATAAGTGTTTATATGATGACATTTTTAGATAAAATTAAAAATTTAACCTTAACAACCAACCAGTTGTTATTTTTTACTTGCTGCTATATTGCGCTAATTTTAAACCTGCCCTTTTTAACTAAAGCTACTAACGCTATTACCGCTTTAGATCATTACAATATTATGTTTTTAATCTCTTTACCGGTATTTTTATTATCTTTAACTGTATTAGTTCAAGGGGTGTTCGCATTTCGATGGCTAACCAAACCTTTGCTTATAGTTACGGTACTTATCTCATCACTGATATTCTATGGCACGATAACTTACGGCATTGTTTTTGATTATACTATGGTACAAAATACCGTTGAAACAGACACTGCTGAAGCACTATCTTACCTTAACGTTTACGCTAGTTTATTTTTCTTATTTTTTGGTATTTTGCCTGCTTTTTTAATCTATAAAGTAAAATTAACCTATAAGCCTTTTATTAGAGAATTATTAAGCCGTTTAAAAGTTATTAGCTTGAGCTTGGGGACAGTATTATTAATCGCCAGTGTTTTTTATTCTAACTACGCTGCTGTTGGCAGAAACAATAAAGATTTATTAGGCTATATTACGCCCTATAAAATGATAGATGCCAGTTATAAATTTATTAGAAATCACTACTTTTACCCGCCGCTTAAGTTTCAGGTGTTAGATACTTTACCTACTATTGTGCGCGATAATTCCCGTAAACATGTGACGGTTATGGTACTAGGTGAAACCGCAAGAGCGCAGAGCTTTTCACTTAATGGCTATAGTAAGCCGACAAATATAAATACTGAAAAGCACGGGGTAATATCGTTTTCAGATGTTAGTTCATGTGGCACAGCTACTGCGGTATCTGTACCTTGCATGTTCTCTAGATTAAACAAAAAAAACTACAATAAACGTAGTGCGATAGCGCAACAAAACGCCATAGATTTAATACATTTAGCAGGCGCCGATGTATTGTGGATCAGCAATAATAATGGCAGTTGCAAAGGTGTGTGTACCCGTGTAAAAACAATTCAAGTGGCTACTGATAAATCTAACCCTTTATGTGATGGTGAATATTGTTTTGACGAAGCTTTACTTGCGCCTTTAAAACAAAAGCTGAACTCACTTACACATGATAATACGTTGATAGTGCTGCATATGATAGGCTCACATGGTCCAACATACTTTAAGCGTTACCCTAATGATAAGCGTATTTTTATACCTGACTGTCAACGCAGCGACATTCAAAATTGTAGCCCTGAGCAACTGCTTAATAGTTACGATAATACTATTGCCTATACTGATTTTGTTCTCTCAAAAGTTATCAACGAATTAAGTATTTTAGATAAAAAAGATAATATTGAATCTTCAATGCTTTATATATCTGATCATGGCGAATCGTTAGGCGAAAGTGGTGTATATTTGCATGGTCTGCCCTATGCATTCGCCCCCGTAGAACAAACACATGTCCCGATGATATTTTGGACCGACAATGCCCAAGCTGATTTTAATACAGAGTGTTTACGAGATTTATCAAAATCACCTATGAGCCATGACAATATTTTTGATACTTTGCTCAGTATTATGTCAGTTAAATCGAAAGCATATCATATTGAAAACGATCCGTTTATTGACTGTAAATCCGAGCATGCTATAGCGCGAACTACCGCCACAACCCCATTAGACATGGAGATTACCAACTAGTGTTTGACAATACCAAAAAGCCTAAAGGCTTAAAAAGAATAATGTTAGCTTCGTTTAACTCATTTCGAGCAATAAAATGGTTATATCACAATGAATCAGCATTTAGACAAGAGTTATTATTGCTGATGATTGCCATTCCAATATCTTTTGCATTCGACATCAGTGCTAAAGAGCAAGTAACGTTGATACTAGCCGTACTGTTTATTATTTTTACCGAAATAGTCAATACCGCAATTGAAGCAGTAGTCGACCGAGTTGGTTTAGAGATACATCCATTGTCTGGGTTAGCAAAAGATTTAGGCTCAGCCGCCGTTTTATTAAGCTTAATAATTGCTAGCAGTATTTGGTTAGTAGTTTTACTTTAAACCTGTAACAGCGCTGTTTTAATACAGGTTTTTGCTGAATATTTCACAATAAAAACCAGAAAAACTTTCTCATTAATAACTTACTTAAATGCATTTATGCAACCACTTAAGTAAGTTATTAGTTTGACCCTACTCGTTTTTTGATGTTTAAATATAATCTCTATTAACTTCTTTATCTAACTATAAAGCTTAGCGATAAGGTTAAGGCTGCATTATGTTAAAACAAGCTAATATTTTAATTACAGTTTTTTTATTTTCATCCCAACTCAAGCTATAGCTGCTTTAAACAAAATAACCTGTGCTACAACTCACTACCCGCCTTATACTATTTTTAACAAATCTAGTCAGACATTTACTGGATTAGATATGGCTATAATTACCCCCTTATTTATACAACTAAATTATGATGTCAAAATAATTAACCTTCCCTGGGCCAGACTTAAAAAAGAAATAGTTAAAAACACTTATGATTGTTATTTTTCATTAGCTAAGTTTAAATATAGGGAAGAAACACTAGAGTATTCTTCAATACCAACCCATGTTACTCGTGTGTCTATTTTCCATCCGAAAAAAGAAAAAAACATTAGTTTTAAAAATAAAAATGTCGGAATACACCGCGGTATTAATTTTCATAATGATATTCTCTCGTTTTATGACTTACGAGATGCGAAATTTCATCGACTACCTTCAAATGAAGCACTTTTTCAGATGCTTTACCGCAGGAGGATTGAAGCGGTAGTAACAAGTAAATTAGTCGGAGAATATATTTTAGCAAATCAATATGCTAATTTTTCTGTCGATGTTTTAGATATAGAAGAATATAAATTACCTGTTTATATTGCATTTAAAAAGGGAGTTGTAAACATAAGTCAAGTAAATGAAGCGCTTACGAAGATATTAAATGAAACTGAGCCTAAGGTTCAAATAAAGCCATAGCCCCTAAAGATTATAAAGTACCAGCTTAATTTCAGTTTAAATTAAGCTTTTCTTAAGTTTCGTTTAATAAAGTAGCACCGTGTTCTAATTGCGGTATTACTTTTAATGTTCAAAACAACGATTTATTTACTTCGCCCATTTATTCTATTTTCTGCATTACTTTTACTAACGTTATTCATTTCTCGAATGGGGTTGGCGCTTTGGCAGATTGAACGGTTCGAAAACTTTAGTGCTCTATTAACGCTAGTTATACACGGCTTTAGGATTGATTTAAGTGTTCTGGGTTATTTACTGGTTTTACCTGCCATTTTACATCCTTGGTTCATGCTTTCTAAATATCATAAAAAATGGCTAATAATCTTAAAAGGACTATTTTTCTTTATTTTTATCTGCGTATTCTTTTTTGAACTGGCCACCCCTGCTTTTATTAATGAATATGGCTTTAGGCCTAATCGGTTATTTATTGAGTATTTACCCTATCCTAACGAAGTATTCAAAATGTTAGTTAACGGCCATTTACTCACCTTAGTTGTCGTTTTATTAACGTTAGGATTAAGCGCAAAATACCTTAGTTCTTATTTAAATAACGTTATACAGCATAAAAAACAGCAGCATAAAGCAACAATATTGGCATCGAGCTTGTCATCTGTATTTTTATTATTAGTGTTAGTCCTTTGTGCTCGTGGTACGCTTGGACATCGCCCTATAAACCCAGCATTAGTCTATTTTTCAACTGACCCGTTAATTAACTCATTAACGTTAAACTCTATTTATAGCGTGGCGCATGCCTTTAAACAATTGGGTGATGAAAAGAATGCTTCAAAACTTTATGGCAATATGACTACTGATAAAGTCATTAGACTCGTGCGACAAGAAACGGGGTTAGCTATAGAAAACTTTAGCAATAAATCATTGCCTTCACTCGCGTCACGTTTACCGATTTATCAAGGTAAACCTAAAAATTTGGTTATTATTTTAGAAGAAAGTTTAGGAGCGCAATTTGTTTGGTCTTTAGGCGGTTTACCTTTAACACCAGAAATTGATAAACTTAATGGTGAAGGCTGGGCTTTCAAAAACTTATATGCCACAGGTACGCGCTCAGTTCGAGGTATAGAAGCAGTAATTACAGGTTTTACACCAACACCTGCAAGAGCTGTTGTTAAGTTAGATAAATCTCAAACCGGCTTCTTTACTATCGCAAGTTTATTGGCCAAACAAAACTATAAAACACAATTTATTTATGGCGGAGAAAGCCATTTCGACAACATGAAAAGCTTCTTTTTAGGCAATGGTTTTAGTGATATTGTTGATTTTAAAGATATTCAAAATCCAAATTTTGTTGGTTCGTGGGGCGCTAGTGATGAAGATTTATTCAACCAAGCGGATGTTGAGCTCAATAAACTTCACAACAGCAAACAACCTTTTTTTAGTTTTATTTTTTCATCGAGTAATCATGATCCTTTTGAAATTCCTGAAGGTATAGTTACGCCAATTCAATACAGCAAAGAAGAATTAGCTCGATATAACGAAAAAGAGTTATCGCGCCACAAAGCAATACAATATGCCGATTATGCTTTAGGAAAGTTTATAGCAAAAGCCAAGCAACAGCCCTATTGGCAAGACACTATATTTTTAATCGTCGCCGACCATGACGCTAGAGCTTTAGGTAGTGACCTTGTACCGATCAAAAACTTTCATATTCCTGGCGTTATTCTTAACTCAGACAAACAACCTTTTATTGATAACAGAATCGTCAGCCAAATCGACTTAGCGCCAACATTATTATCGTTAATGGGTGTTACCAACTTTTCTCCAATGCTAGGGCATGATCTTAATAGAAGCGATATTTCTGAACGGGCTATAATGCAATACGCAGATAATTTTGCCTATATGAATGCCAAAGGCGTGAGCATTTTACAACCACAAAAAAAGCCGCTAAGTTTTAATTACGACTTAGAAAATCAGCAACTAATGCCGGTATTAGATAACAAAGCCTTAACAGATATTGCTTTAGCACATGCTTTATGGGGAAGTTTAGCTTATGAGAATAAGTGGTTTTCTCTGCCTGATGAAGTGATTAGCAATATAAAATAATAGTGTTGATTACAGTTCAGCCGTAGTTAAATTAATACATCATGTATAGATCAGAATTAACGAAAATTGGTAAATAACCTGAACTCTGGATAAGCAGCACTCATTATCCAGCGTCAGGTTAAATATCAAATTAACGTTAATTCTGAAAGTGATCAATAAAGCTTAACTGGCATTTATGCTGATAAGCCATTTACTCCTTATATTCAACAGTATCGATATGCACAACAGTTGATTTATTTTTGTCTAGTGGCCACTCAATTTCTTGGCCAATTGATAAGCCAATTAATGCACTTCCAACGGGAGTTAGAATTGACAAAGTGCCACTTTCCTTAACATCTCTAGGGTAAACTAATGTTAAAGAGAAGGTTTTATGTGTTGATTGCATGGTAAATGTCACGGTTGAATTCATCCGCACTACATTGATAGGTAGCTTATTGTTCGGGACAATCTTTGCTCTATCTAGTTCGTCTATCAGTAAGTCATGTGAAGGCATAAAGTCTTCTTTTTCTAACATAGCCTGTATGCCATCGTAATCTTCATTGCTAACAATTATTTTTGGTTTAATCATTATATACCTCTTATTTATTAATTATTTACCCTATAAATATTTTCATTTTAAAGCCGCTTCAAAAATCATTTTTTAAACTTTTTGAAAGTGCTGAAATTAACTTAACCGCAACAAACGCTTCATAAGAATCTACGGGGTCAAAACAGCGTTCGTATAACACCTCTAGTGTATTTAGTCGTTTAGTAATTAAGGCAAGGCTTGTTTGATTGTCATTTGTTGCATCGTTTGTTGCATTCTCGATTAGCTCTGATGTTTCATAGAGATAATTCCAAAAATTATTTTGCATATAGCGGTTCTCAGAATTAAATGTTCTGTAATAAAGTCACTTATATAAGTTCAAGTGACTTATATAAGACCAAGTAGATTTTAAAGCTAAAATTATTATTTTGAAATAATGTAAATATATTGAATTTCAGGTGACTAAGTAGAAAAAGCTTAGCCACCAAAATTGGGGAAGATGAATACAGATAGTACCCATTTGATAGTTAATACATTAACTAGGATAAAATAATGTGTAAACATTGGTCTTTTTTAACCTTTTTGTGCTAACTATTTTGTTGAATTTTTTAATAATGCTACGATTGTTATTACCAATATGGTGCTTAACAAGTATTAATTCAAGCTTATTTGGTATTAAATTAAACCATTGATGAGAGCTAAAAACAGCTGGCGATTCCCAACACTATAAATACTCTACAACGCAAAATTTAATTAGCCAATTAATTAAATTTTAACTTACACTAACATGTTATTGCATACTGTAATAATATGTTTATATCTAAAAAATAAAGCTTGTTTACACTTTATAAATGTTTAACTTAGACGCAATTTATACTAAAGATTGACTATAGGTTTAGCTCGGGTAAGCTAGTGATGTTAATCTTAGATTTCAATAAATTAGATATTTATAACTGCATTAAGTGTCGTGTATTATTATTGTTCAATAAAGGGTAACCATGCGAAGCGTATTGGATACAAAAAATAAAAATAAATATAGCCGCTATCGTTTAAAACTTACGGGTTCATTGTTGGTTTTACTTGGTGCAATTGCTATTGGCTTTACCTTGTCAATCATTCAGATACAGTCTGGCATTGCTGTTTATTTAGCTGCATTAAATAATTGGTCTAATGGAGTAAGTGAATCCATTAGACAATCTAAAAGTTACCTACACTCAACTGATCCTACTGAACTACAATTAATTCGAGAAAAATATCAAATTCCGCTAGGAAATCTCCATGCACGCCTTTTTATTGAAGCCGAAACTTTAGACTATAAGTCGGCATATCGCAGATTTTTACAAGCGGGTAATCACCCTGACGATATCGCTCGTATGATATGGCTATTTCGGTTATTTCAAAATGCGCCTTATTTTAACGAGGCGATAAAAGCTTGGCGCAGCTCTGACCCATGGGTGATAAAGTTAGGCGATATAATAGAAAACCTACCTAAAGTTTCTCAAAACTCTGAATCTGAAATACAAGCAGTTAAGTTAGCGTTAGATGAAATTACCAATCGTTTAGCTCAGCCGCAGAGTGAATTTCAAATAAAAATGAGTTTAGCCAGCCGCGTAATAACTACGCTACTCTCTATTGCCAGTGTTATATTTTTTATTCTTTTAGGCGGTATTGCTGCCCTGCTACTTAATAAATTAACTGCTGCAATGCGTGTTTCTGAGTACAAATTTCGTAGCACTTTTGAAAATGCCGCCATAGGAATTGCTCAATTAGATGCTAATGGCCAAATTATTGAAGCTAACAATGCTTTATGTAGTATTTTAAAATACAACTATAACGTATTATCACAACTCAGATATAACCAACTGATTCATCCGGATGATTGCAATATATTTCATGAAGAACGTTCTTTACTCGATCAAAATTTAAGTGATCGAGTAACTTTCAAACAGCGTTTACATAGTATGGATAAAAGCGTTGTTTGGGTACAAACCACTATGTCGCGTTTCGAATGGGGTAACCCATCTGAAATACGTTACATTTGCATAATTGAAGATGTTTCTGAACAACATAGGCTCAGTAACGAATTAAGTTATCAAGCGCGCCACGATGACTTAACTGGATTAATCAACCGCAGATCATTCGACAGTTATTTAAGCGCGGCTTTACTTAAGGCACGCACTGAAAACTTATCACATTGCCTATGTTTTATAGATTTAGACCAATTTAAAGTTATTAACGACACACTTGGCCACTTTGCTGGTGATCAGCTTTTATTACAAGTTACTCAATTATTCAGTCGCCAACTCAGAAAAAGTGACTTATTGGCTCGATTAGGTGGTGACGAATTTGGCTTAATTCTTGATTGCTGTGAGCCAGAACAAGCACTTAAAACAGCTGAAAGCCTGCGTAACAGTTTATGCGAATTGCCATTTAGTTGGAATGGGCGTGCGTTTAATATTACCTGTAGCATTGGCATTACCCCCATTCTAACAACCAGCGAAGATGAAGCTGCATTATTACAAGCCGCAGACTCAGCTTGTCATATGGCAAAAGAGCAAGGCAGAAATCGCATAATAATGACATATCAAGATGATATTGAGCTTGCAGCTAGACGCGTTCAAATGGAGTGGATTGAACGTATTCGAAGAGCAATTGAAACTGACAAGTTATATCTAGATGCACAAAAGATTGTGTCTTTATCGTCTGATAATACTAGCCACATTGAAGTATTGGTTCGTATGCTAGGAGATAATAATGAAGTGATACCTCCGAATGCATTTATCCCTGCTGCAGAGCGTTTTAATCTCGTACATTTAATAGATCGCTGGGTTATCCATAAAGTGTGCTCACACCTGCAAAGTTACCCGTTAAAACTGAATAATATTGACGTTTGCCACATTAATATTTCCGGCAAAAGCTTTGATCACGAAGATTTTACACAATTTACCATCGAAACAATTAAACAATACAATATTCCAGCCAATAGCCTCTGCTTTGAAATAACCGAAACGGCAGCTATCAGTAACTTAACGCAAGTATGCGAATTTATGGAGCAACTCAAAGCTATGGGTAGTAGCTTTGCTTTAGATGATTTTGGTGCCGGCTTATCTTCATTTGCCTATTTAAAACAATTTCCCGTTAAATATCTCAAAATAGATGGTGCATTTGTTCGAAATATGGCGAACGATAATACCGACAAGGCAATGGTTAACGCTATCAGCAACATAGGAAAAACCTTAGGTAAAGTTATTGTTGCTGAATTTGTGGAAGACGAACAGGCCTTAACTTATCTAAAAGAAATGGGAGTGGAATTTGCTCAAGGATATTATTTACATAAACCCGAAAGGCTGGATGGACTTGTAAATATTACCCCATAAAGTTTACCTATTTTATACATAAACTAAAGCATTAACTAAACATTTCACTGGCACTATAAGCGACTAAAAAACCTATGGCCGCAATAGGGCCAGTTATATCATGCATATCTTCAAATGCTTCTGGGATCATGGTTTGAATTATCATCACCAAAATAGCCCCTGCTGCCACCGCGGTTGCAAATCCAATATACTCATTGCCATATTGCCCTAAAAGCGTAAAACCTAAATAAGCTGACAGCGCCAACACTATGGTAATAACTATCCAAAGTGTAAAAACAAAACTTGCACTTTTACCTGCTTTTTTCATACCTGCCGAGCTTGATAAGCCTTCAGGAATATTTGACATAAATACGGCGAAAACCGTAACCAAAGCTACACTGCCGCCTTCTAACATACTGACACCAATAGCCGCAGATTCTGGAATACCATCTAAAAGCGCACCTAAAGCAATGGCCATACCGGCAGATGAAGCTACCCTAGCTTTATCCGTTTTTACTGTCACAACCTTTGGTACACCTTGTGATCGCTTTCTGTGAAGCCCACCACCATGAGCTACAAAATAGTTAGCAATAGAGTAGACTAAAACACCTGCAGAAAATCCACTCACCGCATATAACAGCCCCCCTTGATCTGTCGCCTTAGCCATTAACTCAAATGATAACGCTGAAATTAGAACACCGGCACCAAATGCCATAATGCTAGAAATAACTTTATGCGGTAACTTGATAAAATAACCAACTATCGAGCCAAGTATCAGTGCAAGGCCTGAAACGCCACCCCAAATTGCAGCTTCTAATGCTTGATTAACCATGGTAAATCCTACTTAATATCTTGTTAACTTATAGCCCTACCGACTTGATTATACTAAATATTTTTAACTAATGAACGTATATCGTTACCTGTTGGCGATTCATGAACTCGCAATGAAAATGCAGGTAAAACCGCAATAATATGATCAAAAATATCGGATTGAATATCTTCATAAGCGTTCCAACTTGTGGTGTTAGTAAAGGCATAAATTTCAATGGGTAAACCATTAGTGGTTGGCTCTAACTGACGAACGATTAACGTCATACTTTGATGGATTTTAGGGTGGCTCTTTAAATAAGACACCAGATATTTTCTAAATGTTCCAACATTGGTCATCCGGCGGCCATTTTGCATCACGGTCATATCAGCTTTTTTATCGGCATTTTCTTTTTCAATTTCTGAAATTGTACTGGTAATATAGTCGCTCAATAATTGTGCTTTTTTCAATTCATTTAATTGCTCTTTATTTAAAAAACAAACACTGCTCATTTCAACATGAATACTGCGTTTTATTCTTCTACCACCAGCTTCAGACATGCCACGCCAGTTTTTAAAAGAATCTGAAATAAGTGCATAAGTTGGAATTGTCGTAATAGTTTTATCCCAATTCCTTACTTTAACCGTGGTTAATGCAATATCAACCACATCACCGTCTGCGCCATATTTCGGCATTTCTAGCCAATCACCAACAGCAAGCATGTTATTGGCAGACAACTGTATACCGGCAACTAAACCTAATATAGGATCTTTGAATACGAGTAATAAAACCGCCGACAAAGCCCCTAACCCGCTCAATAAAATAAGCGGAGACTTATCCATCAGTAATGACACGGCCAAAATTGCGGTTAACACACTCGCCACAAGTTTAACGGTTTGTAATAAACCTCTTAGTGGAAAATGTGCTCGCGTTTCTCTTTTATCAGAAATTGACTGAAGAATATCTAATAAAGTAAATAGGGATAATAAAGCAAAAAGAATAATCCATTGGTCGGTTATCACCTCAATAACATGCAGAAACCATACACCTTCAGCTATCCAGAGCTTCGCTTGTATAACAACTAAAGCACCTTGAAACGCAAATGAAAGCTGCCTAGCTAGTCGTTGAATCAATGTTGTTGTTAAGTTTTCTCCCTGCAACGTATTTTTATTAGTTATTTTATCCGTAATAAACCGCTTAGCGGCCCCTCTAATAAAATAATGTAAGGCAACGGCAAAAGCAGTTATCCAGAGAATAACTATAGTGTCATACCAAAAAAAAGCATTACCAGGGAGGTTTGCTTCAAACCAAGCTAATAAAAACTCTTTTATTTGTGCTCTTGTTTCAGTCATTATTTAATTACCTTATCCTTTACTTCGCTATTTAATTTACTATTTAATTCACGAATAAACATAAACAAAAAAGTCATCGTTTGATAGCTGATATTTTTCCAAGTTGAGTTTTAAAGTTATATTTAGAGTTTGAGTTTGAATGTGAGTTTGGAATGATACTAGTCTTAAAATAATTTTGGGTCTTCAATGTAGAATGATTGTCTTTGTTAATTTGCCCAAGGTAACGCCCCGATAACATCAAAACAACACGCACATTTCGAACAGAAATCAGCCAACTATTTTTTATTATAATATAGTGTTTGCTGTGTGCTTGATTTACTTGGCCAAAATTGCGCTAAACTACCAATAGCAAAACAAATACCAACATACAGCCAAACAGAGCTAGCCACAAACTGCCAAATATCAAAGCCAATAGAAACAACAAGTGACGTAATTCCAAGTAAAGCACGCAAGATACAAAGTAATGCAATAGTAATTAAAGCTGGCTTCAGTAGAGGTACTTTACGAATGAGACCTGCGCCTGAAAATGCAAACATAGTACAAGCAAACATTAGCGTGGCAATTATTATTGTACCAATAGGGGCAAGCATAGTTCCTTGTTGAGCGAAAATTAAAAGTGACACTCATTATTAATTTAAAAGTGACTCATTATAAATATGACCTAACTACATCACATCTAAATTTAAAGAAATCAACTATTGTTATATTTAAACGACACATTTTTAACAAGTAGAGACAAAATTACAGATTGATCCCCCAACCTGCATCAAAACATCAATTTTATGGCAAAAAATTAAAAGTGACACTCATTATTAATTTAAAAGTGACTCATTATAAATATGACCTAACTACATCACATCTAAATTTAAAGAAATCAACTATTGTTATATTTAAACGGCACATTTTTAACAAGTAGAGACAAAATTACAGATTGATCCCCCAACCTGCATCAAAACATCAATTTTATGGCAAGTTTAAGCCTCAAGTAAGGACTTGTTGACTTTATGGTGTTTAAAATCGGTAAATCGTGAGTTTACGCAAAGAGTTTTTTGCAGTGGCTTAAGTTTTGTCGTCGTTTGAGTTGTTGATGTTCGCAATAATCACTGAGTACATCTTCGCGGCCTATTGCACCATGAAACTGTGTTTTAAATTCAGTGGTGATGGTTATCCAGTTTTTCGGTGATATGTTTAATCGGCTCAGTATGCTTGGTAGGTTTTCGTCGATGTAGCCGGGCTTATCTTCTCTGATACAACGGCCGGTGAGTTCGATTAATTGTAGATAGTCAGTCAGCTCAAACGGTAGGCCTTTAGGCATGCTTTCTCTGGGATTTCCAACAAAGGGCATGAGGGTTTTGGGTTGTTGGCTTTGTGTGGCTTGCTCGCAGCGTAGTTTAAAGCTGGTGTGCGTTGAGTCTTCTGGGGTGTTGGCGATATTGGCGCGAATGGGGTTTAAGTCCACATAAGCCATACAAGCGGCGAGTGCGGCTTCATCTAGTAAGGCTTGAGATTTAAACCGACCTTCCCAGAACCTGCCTGTGCAGTTATCTTCTTGGTTGGCGGCTCGTGCAATATGTTCGTTGATATAGCCCATAAACCAGCTGATTTTCATCAGGCGTTTGCGATACACTTCAGCAGTGGATTCAACGATAGCCATTGAGTGTTTTGGGAGTACATCACCACGACAGAATTGTTGTGTGAGTATTGTGCCCTTGTATAAGCGGTGCCAGCGCTCAATCACCTCTTTCATGCTCCATTGTTGGGCTTTTTCTTCATCAATAAATAACACCACATGATAATGGTTACTCATTACCGCATAAGCACAAACGTCAATGGCGAATACTTGGCTGAGAAAGTGTAACTTCTCTTCTATCCATTCTCGGCGGTGTTCAAAGCTTTGTCCGGATAAGGTATCTTCACCGCATAAAAAAGCGCGTCGAACACAACGCGCCACACAATGATAATACGGGGTGTCGATTAAACTGATTTGCTGCTTCCTTGGCGTAGCCATAACTCACCTGAGATAATGTTGTGGGGTTTTCTTAGTTTAGTTCAGTGTTCTGTAATTTCAATTTAGGATGGGTGTCCTGTTAATTCCTAATAAATCGCAATTTAGCCATATATGTAACATTTTTTTGCTCTTTAACAAGACTGATAAATTTGTTTATAGTCTGAGAAGCAAGTGCGTGAGCTTTTGTTATTTCAACATCTTCTCTATTTATATTGGTAAATTGAGGCGCAACTTCGGTGTTTGTTTGAGCAGCGAAACTACCAAACCCGATTAGCCCTAACAATGAGACAAAAAAACTCTTCAAAATAACTCCATACTACGCAATGCACCTAGACATAATGACTCCCCACAAGGTGCTAGCCTCCAAATTCGTGGGTTAGTAAAACCAGAGCCATACTTAGTGTGTTAAACAACTAAAAATGGAGACTAGCATGAGTAAACATAGCATAATTTATATTGGTTTAGATACCCATAAAGTATCTACTGAAGTTGCACATATTGAAGACCAACGTGGCGCAAAAACGGTTCATCAAGGAAAAATTAAAACAACCAAAGCCGCCATCACGAAACTTGCGAGGCAATATCAATCTAAATATCCCAATGCGACATTGCATTTTGTTTATGAAGCAGGTCCCTGTGGCTATTGGATTTACCGACTACTGACGAGCTTAGGTCATTGCTGTTATGTCGTTGCGCCTTCGCTTATCCCTAAAAAGCCAGGGGATAAAGTCAAAACTGATAAACGTGATGCAATGAAGTTGGCCAAACTCCTTAAAGATGAGGAGCTAACCCCAATTTATGTCCCCGAGCCTGAAGACGAAGCGATACGTGATTTATCAAGGGCGAGAGAAACCGCAATGAAAGACTTAAAGGATGCAAAATTCCAACTTAAAGGCCTATTTCTTCGCAACAACATCACCTGCAAAGTGAACGACAATTGGTCAAATCAACATTTACGTTGGCTAACCGAATTAGTTTTGCCGCATCCAAGCCAACAAATAGTACTGCAAGAAATGATACAAACCATTACCGAGCGTATTAAGCGCGTAGAACGGTTGGTTAATGAATTAGCGCATCAAGCAAGATTATGGCGCTATTACCCGGTTGTTCAGGCATTGCAAGCAATGCGAGGTATTCGTTTTTTAGTTGCTGTAGGCACCATTGCAGAGTTAGGTGATTTAAGACGCTTCGACCATCCGAGAAAACTCATGGCTTATTTAGGATTAGTCCCCAAAGAAAACTCAAGTGGCGATAATCGAAAGCAAGGCGGCATCACTAAATGTGGGAATGGCCGAGCACGGCGGTTATTAATTGAAGGGGCTCAAACCTATAAGCACAACGCCAACGTGTCAACCGAGCTACAAAAGCGCCAAGAAGCACTGCCTAAGGTCGTTATTGATATTGCTTGGAAAGCCCAACTAAGGCTTTGCCGACGATACAAACGCCTGATACAACGCGGTAAGCATCGTAATATTGTTGTCGCTGCCATTGCTCGTGAAATGCTCGCTTATATTTGGGCGATATCACGAGAAGTAATACTAGTGCCTGTTGACCCAAGCACGCGTATTTCAAGGGTACTAGCATAATCAAAAAGCGAGTCGCAAATAAAGGCAACAACATGAAAAAGAGAAAAGATTAAATGAGAAAAAGTTTTGAGTTAGCGCATGGAGTCAAGCATCGGGTGTGGCACAACCACCGAGGGCGTTAGGATGGCAATAGCCTAGCGGCTATTGAACCACGAGCATAGACTGAAATTAGGTGTCACGACGGAAAAAGTAAGGTAGGCGCTGTTAGCCAATAGGTTAATAATCCACGAATATCAGCATGATAACCGACGAAATTACTTGCTTCATTCTATGCGTTAACTCACTCAACTTGAAAAGAGAAAAAATTATGGCTCGAAAAAAAGCAGGATATTTTGCGGTTTAACTTGACGTGGGGAGTCATACCAACGCCCTCGTTAATGGGCAAAATATAGTTGGCTAGAATAAGCGACGAAGGAGCAAAAGCCAACTGTATTTTGTCCTTATTTAACAGCTTGTTATATGCAATTACTTGTTGCAAGCACAAGCTAACTTCCCATTTTCTTGATACCACTCTTGGTAATCACCATTAACACCACAATTTCGCTTTACTCGAGGGCACTGATTTTCTCTATAACTAACATCAGCTCCTGTAACAGCACTTGTTACAGCCCCCATAGTTTTTTCAGTAAACTCTTCCTTAAAAGTTGATGAAGAACAACTCGATAAAAATACAATTAACATAATTGGAGTAAATTTCATGCGTATTCCTTTTGCATATAACAATTTAATAGGAGGCAACTTGCCTCTTTTACAGCAAAAAAGTTTCCACCTTATTTATTTTACATATTAATAACAAATCTTTGCAGCCAATACCACTACTAATCTAAAGATGAAAACAAAAATTTCGCTAATAGACGAAATGAGGCAAATTGCCTCATTTCTTGACTTGGGTGGAAATACTGCAATGCTGTATAAAAACACAGCACATCGAGATAAATAAAATGAGAACCAAATCACCTTTTCTAAATAGTGTTGTCGAGTATATGTATAGTCGCCATTATGCGAAAAAATCTATCGAGACTTACATTGGTTGGATAGCAGCTTATATAAACTTTCACAATAAGCGCCATCCTGCTTCTATGGGAAATAATGAAGTTGAATTATTTTTAAATCATTTGGTCGTCACTAAAAATGTTGCAGCTCGAACACAGGCTACTGCGCTTAATTCTCTAGTATTTCTGTACAAGCATATTATACAAAAAGAATTAACACTGGAGTTGAGCTTTATAAAGAGCAGCAGACAGCAAAAGCTACCTATAATATTGACACCATCTGAAGTGTCTCGGCTTATGCTATATTTAAGCAAGCGTAACCTTTTGGTTGTTAGTTTATTGTATGGTAGCGGGTTACGCCTAATGGAAGCAGTGAAATTACGGGTTCAAGATATTGATTTTGAATATAAATGTCTTCGTATTTGGAATGGTAAAGGCACCAAACACCGCATCGTAACCTTAGCTCAAGAGTTAATACCTGCCTTGAGAAATCAAATTTGTCAGGTAGATGAGTACTTACAGTTAGATTTAGCAAATAAACTGTATGCTGGAGTCTGGATGCCTCACCTGTTAAGTAAAAAGTACCCTCATGCTAACAAGTCTCTGTAATGGCAATTTATATTTCCCTCCCACAAACTTAGTGTAGATCCTGAAACAGGAGAAATTAGAAGACATCATTTTGATCATACAGCATTAAGAAAGGCTGTAAAATCTGCGAGCGTTAAATCACAAATAAATAAGCCTGTAACACCCCATACTTTTCGTCATTCATTTGCTACGCATCTATTACAAAGTGGCGCAGATATTCGAACAGTGCAAACGCAATTAGGCCATAGCGATGTTAAAACAACTCAAATTTATACGCATGTATTACAACAGGGAGCTAATGGGGTAACTAGTCCATTGAGTCATTTACAATGAAATAACTGAATGATTAAACAATTAGAGTTTTTAGGCTTATTTGAAAATAAAATTAAAGATAAGATTCAAGAAATTTAGCAAAGTGGGCGGACGGAAATCGATCTCATATCTTTTACATGACAGATCGCTTATATAACAAAGAGGTAACCAACTGAACTATCAGATGTAATTATACGCTGAGTATATTAAGTTTTGATGTAGATTCTTTCTTAGATTTTTCTGAGGCTTTACTTGAGACTTTTATTAATTAGTGGGGTCTAACTAATAGTTAAATAAATTGGCGGAGTGGACGGGACTCGAACCCGCGACCCCCGGCGTGACAGGCCGGTATTCTAACCAACTGAACTACCACTCCGCGTATTTATTTCTGTAAATTTTTAAAGGATTTACAACCTTTGAAACAATTGGCGGAGTGGACGGGACTCGAACCCGCGACCCCCGGCGTGACAGGCCGGTATTCTAACCAACTGAACTACCACTCCGCATATTACTTTCGTAACTAATCGCTTCTGTAAATTTTGAAAGGATTTACAACCTTTTGAAACAATTGGCGGAGTGGACGGGACTCGAACCCGCGACCCCCGGCGTGACAGGCCGGTATTCTAACCAACTGAACTACCACTCCGCATATTACTTTCGTAACTAATCGCTTCTGTAAATTTTGAAAGGACTTACAACCTTTTGAAACAATTGGCGGAGTGGACGGGACTCGAACCCGCGACCCCCGGCGTGACAGGCCGGTATTCTAACCAACTGAACTACCACTCCGCATATTACTTTCGTAACTAATCGCTTCTGTAAATTTTAAAAGGACTTACAACCTTTTGATTAATTGGCGGAGTGGACGGGACTCGAACCCGCGACCCCCGGCGTGACAGGCCGGTATTCTAACCAACTGAACTACCACTCCATACTTTAATCTCTGCTTTCAACAACAACTCGTTGAATGCGGCGGGAATAATACGGTTAAGATTCGATGCAGTCAACCAGTTTTTTTCATTCATTTGTTCATATGTCTAATTGATGACCAATCAGGCGTTTTTAACAGCAAAACTGGCGAAATAATTCGATATCTCGCCTTTATTATTTCTTTTTACGTCGAATAAAAACAAACATTACAGCAGCTATTACTATGACTAAAGTATTTCCGCCAATAATATAGATGAGTGTTTCTTTTTCTTTTTGGGCTATTTTAGCTGCTTGCTCTGCTTTTGCTTTAGCTAATTCTTGGACACGTTTTTCTGCTTCTTGTGCTGCAAAGGCAATCGCTTGTGCTTTTTGTTCCGCTAAAGTTAAATTGCTCTTATCGATATTTAATGCAGAAATATCTTCATTTACTGCTCTTTCAACGTTAAATGTAAATTCAGACAGATTAGCCCGAAATTCTCTACCATTAATAGTATCGCCATATATTCCTGTTTCTATACGGTGCACACCTGGTTCTGTGTATGCAATTTCGTGGCTACGCTTTAAGCCTTTTTCATGTTTTACTGTAAAAGGCTGCACTTGACGGTCAGGAAAAGTAACGTTGCCTTGAATTAAAATACTGTCGGCTTTAACGAGTGTGTCGTCGATGGTAAATGTGACAACATGTGCGCCATTTATATTCTGTGTTGTTGTTACAGATACAGTTACAGGGTTTTTATGTACTACAACGGGCTTTTGTCTCAGCTCTCTTGTGGCCATTGGCATTTTTACAATATAAATAGGCTGCCATTCACCTGGGGCAAAATCTAATTCAAATTCGCCGGTAAATTTTGAATCATTGGCATGTTCATCAAGATCTCTGCCGTCATCACGAAATGACGATAACTTAACGGGTGCAGCACCAAAATTGTCGAATGCTGAATTATTTGTACTGAAAAAGTCAACATCAAGCATAAGTACATCTTTAAACGAAGGGTTATCAATGGCCATATCACCGTTAAAGAGTCGCCCTGACATTTTTAATGTTTCGCCCTGCAAAATAATTTCTGGCAATGGGGTTACTACTAAGTTTATTTCTGACACAACCATTATTTTACTGTTAGGCTGTACCTCTCCTATAACTTGCCAAGGGCCTATCATAGGTGATTTTATTTTTATCATGTCGAAAGTACTGTCATCAAACCATTGCACTTTATCAACAGGGTAGTTATTAATATTTAATTTGGAGCCGTCTGGTCGAACTAATATGACGGGTTGTGCGCCATTTCGGTGATAAAACAGCAAGGTAACTTCGTCAAGTTGCGCGTCTATACGAAAACGGTTATCAAAATAAGGAATTTGATTGGTCACATTATCGTCTTCGTAATACTCAATTTCTGACGGCATTTCCTGGGCATTGGCATGTAAGCAAAATAATAGGGTAATGCATATCGTAGATGAAATTTTGTTAAGAAATGATTTACAGTAAAAAAAACGCCATACAGCGTTTTTAGTTACAAGATTTGTGATGTTAATGCTACTGCTGAGCGCCTTGGTTGCTTTTGCTTGGTTTACTCTCTTCCTATTTACTCTAGCCATAGTGGCGCAGCCCCTTTGTCTTTGACAATTGCTAAACGGTTTTCGTGCTCAGCTACTTCATCGGCAGTAGCAGCTAAAACCTTTAATTTGGGACGGTCGCTGGTTAATCTTCTAATGGCATTGGCATCGCTACCCTCACCTTCGCCTTGATTTAAGTTGAAAGTAGCCTGTTTACGTGTCATTTCGATATAAACAAACGCTAACAGTTGGGCATCAATTAACGCGCCGTGATAGGTACGATCAACTAATTTATCGACTTTATAAAATCGGGCTAAATAATCTAAGGTTTTAGGCGAGCCAAATTCATCTTTTGAAACTTTCAATGTATCGGTAATGGTACAAACATCTGCTGTTTTAGGTAAACCCGAGAGCATTGAAAACTCGTGATCCATAAAACCAACATCGAACTTGGCGTTATGTATAACCAAACGTGCCCCTTTAATAAATTCTATAAACTCGTGTCCTATTTGTTCAAATCTAGGTTTGTCGCTTAAAAAGTCGTCGGTTAAACCATGAATGTTAATAACTTCTTGGTCCATGACCATTTGCATGCCGTGCGCCATAGGCTTGACATAAACATGGTAGTTTCTACCTGTTAGCTGACGGTTAATCATTTCTACACAACCAATTTCAACTATACGATGCCCTTCGCGCGGGTTAATACCGGTGGTTTCTGTATCAAGTATTATTAACCGCTCGTCTTGTGTGTTTTCTTCAATCAATTTCTAGGCCTTTAGTTTTTCTGTGTTTACGTGTGTTATGTTCAGGGAGTACTTCGGGAAATTCTGCAATATTTATTGAAAATCTTTTGCTTTTTATAATATAGACAATAGCTGATATTACCAATAAACAATGCATTAGAAGCCAAAGCGACGACTGTAATTGCCATACCATATAACCTAGTACACCAATCGCTAAATCAAATACTAGGGCTAAAATAAGTAAGGTTTTACATTTTTTCCAACAGGTTTTCACCCATATTGGTGCGTTAGGTCGCCTTAAGCTTAATATAAGTACAACAAATAAACCGATAACACCTGAAGCTAAATTTAAGTAAAACAATGCTGTTTGCGGGTATACCCATTGAATAAACCCAACATTGTCACGCATGTTAGTTACCGACATAATCCAAATAATATAAGCACGTAAAACTAACAATAAAATGGCATATATACCGGGTGCTAATTTTAAACAGTCAAAACTATCAAAATGCTTTGGTAAAAATTTTGCGTAATTTTTTGCGTAATTATTCGCTGACATAAGGCTTTATTTATTAGTTACGCTGATATCAGCTTTTGCATTGTTTGTATTTTTTGAGTGTTTAAGGGCAAACTCTTGCTCAAGACATTGTTGCCCAATGGTGATCGCTTTTACCGCTTTTGAGCGAAACTCTCTGTTGAACAAAGTATAAACAACAAATAAGCTAGCAAAAATAAAAATTAATGGATGGAAAAACCAACATAACGCGGCAATAGAAAAGTAAAATGCCCGTAATCCGTAATTAAAAGCATGTGCAGCTTGGTCTTGCACAGTAGCCATTTGTTCAGCGTACTTATTTAAATTTTCATTTTCACCGCTATCGTCAAATGGACATGCGCCAATCATGATATTAACAAAACCGTATTGCCTTAAAGACCAAGTAAAATGTAAAAATGCCATAACAAAAATTAACGCCAGCAAGCTTAGTTTTAATTGCACCATGGCGTGGTTAGGCGCATCGGTAAACGGAATTGAGCCAATAACAGATTCGAGTTGCTCAACCTGAGCAAATAGGGTGAGAACACCCGCTAAAATTAACAAGGCTGAAGAAGCAAAAAAAGAAATATTGCGTTCTAAGTTAGCTAGTAATGCGGCTTCTCCGACCCTAATGTCGCGGCCTATAACTTCATACATCCAATGCACTCTATGCTGATGTAAGCAACGAGCAATACAGTTTGTTGTTTTTGCTTTTTTTCGTGCAAAGCCAGTGTACCCTGCCCAACATATAATAAAACAGCTGAGAGCGATCACATCAAGTAGATAAATAGGCATAGTATTTATTAAGTCTAAACGTTGATTCTGAAGATAATGTTATTATGCTTTAGAAATTTTTAATATTCGAGGGATTATTCTTTTATATTGCAAACAAAGTACAGTGAAATAAGCAATTAAACGGGTTGAGTTATTCCTCGCTAGCAATGTTTAAAATATCAAAAATAAACGATGAGTTAGGTCTTTTAAGCAGCTAAATAGTTAAACTGTCGAATATGTTTTAATACCTCGCCCTTGATTAATTCACACTGAAGCACTCTTAATGGAAAGTGAAAGTAAGTTTGTTGAATACGGATTTATTGTTGAAATAGCCCTGCCCTTAAGAAGATTAATTGTTTAAGAGTCTCAGATAAAATTAATCCGCAAACAGTATTTTATTTAGGTTATTCAGATCAACATTACAGCGATGAAACGATACATGATTAAAGCCAAGAACAACGCAGTGTATTTCTAAAATTAGCTATGCATGGCTTAAATTACATCAAGCTAACAGCATAGCAAGCATACAAATACCCACTTTTTTATACTGAAAATCTATCCATCTGGTGTATCCGTTTAATTTTCATACCAAATTTGAACTATATATTGCCATCTGTTAGCAAATTTGTAACAATTTGAAAAAAGGAATTAACGTTAACGTAATGTTAGATATGTTAAGAATATAAAAATAATAATAATATTGGAGTGGTAAAATTGAAGTTTAGTATTCGTGGCCTATTTGCAGTTGCCACTGCTTGTATACTATTTATAAAACCAACACATGCACAAGAAAACACTATACAGTTGGCACAATTAAATATCCCTCATGTTGACCTTAAATTAACCATTGACGGTGAGCTAGACGATCTTGTTTGGCAACAAGCGCTTGATGTGCCAATGAATATTGTTAACAGCCCATGGAACAATAAACCTAGCCCAGTTTCAACAACCGCTAAAATTGTTGAAAATGGCGAATTTCTTTACATTGCTTTTATTGCACAAGACCCTAATCCTGAATTAATTCAAGGTTTTTTAGGTGATCGCGATACTCGCTGGTTTGATGATTTAGTCGGTTTTAAGTTAGACACTTATAATAATCGTCGTTTAAATTATGAGTTTTTTGTTAACCCTTATGGCGTGCAACATGACGCTATTTTTAATGAAATGACCATCAATAAAGACGCAGCATGGGATGGTATTTGGCATTCAGCGGGGAAAATAACTGAAAATGGTTATCAAGTTGAAATAGCCATTCCTTATCATATTTTAAATTTTAACGATAACGATGACATTAAAACTTGGGCAATAGAGTTAGTTAGAATATATCCTCGAGACACGTCTTTAAGAATTTCTCATATTAAACTTGATCGTAACAACCCTTGTTGGCTTTGCCAAACTCCAGAAGCAACTGGTTTTAAAAGCGCTAAAGCAAGTAAAAATATTATGCTAACCCCTACATTAGTCGCCAGTAGAAGTGAAGACCGTGATATTTTCACACCAACTTCTGACTGGGAAGCTGATAATGATATCGATGCTGGTTTAGATTTACGTTGGGGTATTAATGCCAATACCTTGTTAAATGTTACCCTAAATCCTGATTTTTCAAATATTGAATCAGACTCAGGTCAACTCAGTGTTAATAAAACTTTTTCGCTTTTTTATGACGAAAAACGACAATTTTTTGTGGAGAACTCAGAGTATTTTTCAAGTAATTTCGATCTTGTATACACCCGTAACATTGCTGATCCTGAGTATGGTGCTAAATTAACGGGCACTGAAGGTAAGCACACTTACGGTGCTTTTATGACGAATGACACTCAGACTAATATTATTCTGCCAGGCAATACGGGGTCTAGATTAATTTCGTTAAGAGAAGAGAGTGAATCTGGCGCATTAAAATATCGCTACGATGTTAATGAAGATTTTTCGGTAGGTGTTATCAGCACAATTCGACAAACCGATAATTACCATAATTTTGTCTCGGGAATAGACTCAAAATACCGCTTTAGTGACTCTACCTCATTGAAAGCACAAGTACTTATGGCTGATACTAAAGACTCTCCTCAATTGTCTGCTAGCGGGCAAGAACAAAATTTTACCGACCATGCCTTTAAATTAGACTTCAAACATGACTCAGAGTATTGGGAAGTTACTGCAGAGCATCAAGAAATAGGGGAAAAATTTCGTGCCGATCTTGGTTTTATGCCCCGTGCAGATTATCAAAAAAGTAAAGTGTTAGTTAATCGACTAGTGTATGGCGAGCCTGAAAGTGCTTGGCAAAAAATGACCTTTGCTGGCCAATGGCAGATATTACACAATGAAAACGGCGAACTATTAGAGCGCTCTGTCGCCACTAGCTTTAATATTGATGGCCCTATGTTATCAGTTTTTGATATTTTGCTTGTTGCAGCAGATAAAGTGGGGTTGCGCCGCCATGAGTTAAACTTTGATTTACCAATAGATAACAGCATTGACGGAAATACCGATCGCTTTCAAGAAAATCAAGCAATTATCTATGCCTCTATTCAACCTACAGCACAAATTTTTACTGATATTGAGTTAACCATAGGCGATAAAATTGATTATGAAAATAATAGACTTGGCGATTATACAGCTGTTTATGGCAGTATAAATTACAACGTGAATAAAAATTTACAGTTTGAGCTTGCTCATACTTATAGTGATCTCAAGGCTGATAATGCTAATGTATTCACCGAAAATTTAACTGAGCTTCGTATTTCTTATCAATTTAACGTTAATAGCTACTTAAAGTTCAACATAGTTTATACCGATATTAATTTTAACTTAGATAACAACCCGAGTGCGTATACTGCAAAAGATAATAATTTATCAACACAGCTTATATACGCTTATAAAATAAACCCTCAAACGGTGTTTTACTTAGGGTATTCAGATAACAGTTATCAAGATGATAGATTAAAAAGCTTATCGCGTGAGCAGCGTACAATCTACAGTAAAGTTAGCTACGCTTGGTTGCCATAAACGTTGCTAAGCTTCTAAAGTACAACGATATTTACATGCAAGGAAATGATAATAAACATTATTATTGATTCCTTGCATGGTGAGTTACAAAACACTGATTGACTCTTTATACTGAATTTAGCAGTTTATTTAGCCTTAGGTTCAACTTTCCACAAAGTGTAGTGTCGAGTAAAATAATGCGGCCTATTTTATAAGTTAGACATACCAAAATTATGTAACTTAGCCAGTTAATTACTCTGCTGTATTTGTACTTTTCTCAGTAATATTTTGTTTATATTTTTTTCTACCGAAGTCTTTGTCGTTTATAACGATTGTTGAAGAAATTTTATCATGTATTGCCTGCCTATTCGGATCCCAAAATATCTGTGCAAAACCTAGTAATCCGGTAGCAATACCTGCACCATAACCGCCATACCTGCCGAAGCTATCCCAAACAGACAATGGAGTGCCATCAAGTTGTATAACCCGGATATTAAAAAGTTTTTTACCTGGTGTTTGGCCATACCAAAGCGCGGTAAACATGGTAAAATAGAACGCAGCCCAACCAAAACCTAACCCCAAGTCTTCAACTAAACCTTTTAGCCAAGCAAGACCTTTATAAACTTTAGGGTTTACTGGCTCAAGTATTACTGGTTCAGAGCTTTCTAGTGCAGTATCGTTAGCCTCTTGTAAAGATTTATCTTGCTCAGGTTTCTCTTGTTTAGCGATCTCTTGATTAGGGCTCCCTTCATTCACATTACTTAACAATGTCAGCGGAGCATTTTCAGTTACACCTGCTTTATGAGCTATTTCTGATATTTCAACGCTGTTGTTATCGCTAGTGGATAATAACTTTTGCTCTTTTAGTAGTTGTTCAACTGCACTGTTATCATTTAACGCTTGTAGCTTTGCCTTTATGGTCGCTATTTCTTGTTCAGTTAAGGTACTTTTGTCAGCTATATTTTCTAATAAACTCACATTAAATTGCTCAGCTTCTTGCTTCGATGTACTTTGCTCGATATAACCCAAAGCTAAGTCTTGACTAAGTTCTTGCCAACAAGAAAACTTTACACATTCACTGTGAGAAACAGCAAGGTTAGCAGCTAATGTTAGCGTGACTTTAATAAAGTCATTACTGGTACTGTTTTGGTTAATTTCGTTATTATTACCTGAAGAAACTCCTTCACTTTTATTTGCCTGCTCAACGTTATTGTTAAAGGTTTCAAGTTTAGAAAATAGCTGAGGTAACACATCGATTAGCACCACAAAAACAATACAAGCAGCGACTAAACGTAGAGTGGTTCGCCTGATGGCGTTAGTTTTTCCAGATTTCTTCGCTCGCTTTTTACTGCCAACATTAAAAAGCGTTACTGCCACTAGCAGTGCTAAAAGCTCTCCTGGCACTTCACTTAATAAAGCGACCAGAAACAAATCAATCGTTAGTGCGGCTCCGCGACGCCAAGGCACCGCAAGTGCCATACCAAATAACGACTTATCAATATTAAAAGCAAGTGGCGTTAATATTTCTCGTGTTTCTTCATTAGTTAACTCATCGACACTCGTTTCATTTTGTGTCGATTTAGGTAAGGGTTCAAAATGTTCTGCTTTATTATTAGTTTGACTATTTACAGTATCGGTCACATTTATTCCGGTAATATTGGCTGTGATATTTAAGCATACAATAAAGCTAACAATATCAATCAACTGAATATACAGCAAACTATTTCATCAAGGGTAAACTGTGAATAAAACCAGCAACTAGCCGGTAAAAAAATGTAATATGCCCTGCTTAGTTAAGCATCTATTCTTTTTTTGCATATAAGATATCGAAATATCACTTCTTTTTCTGCCATAAAGGGTTAATCTATTTACAATTGTTGACTAAACTAAAATAACTTTAGATAGTTAACACATAGAAATAAATAATCGGTATGACATACTAAGTTATACCGTAATAACAGGATTAAAATAATGTCGACTATATTCGAAGATAACTCAACGTCAATTGGTAATACTCCTTTAGTTAAGCTTAACCGAATTGTGAGTGGCGAGAACACAGCCAATATTTATGCAAAAATTGAAGCGCGTAACCCAAGCTTTAGTGTTAAATGTCGTATTGGTGCCAATATGATTTGGGATGCTGAGAAAAAGGGTTTGCTTAGCGAAGGTAAGTCTATTGTTGAACCAACCAGTGGTAATACGGGTATTGCGTTAGCATTTGTTGCCGCAGCACGTGGATACGGCATAACACTTACTATGCCTAACACTATGAGTATGGAACGTAGAAAGTTACTTATCGCTTTAGGGGCTAAATTAGTGCTTACAGATGGCGCTAAAGGCATGGGTGGTGCAATAGCTAAAGCACAAGAAATTAAAGATGCTGATCCAGACAATGTTGTATTGTTAGGTCAATTTGATAACCCAGCTAACCCAGAAATACATGAAAAAACTACTGGCCCAGAGATTTGGAGCGATACAAAAGGTAATGTAGACTTTTTTGTTGCGGGTGTTGGTACAGGTGGCACTATCACAGGTACAACTCGTTTTCTTAAAAGCGTTGCTGAACATAAAATTACTTCAGTTGCTGTTGAACCAACAGATTCGCCTGTTATTACTCAAGCTATGGCGGGTGAAGAATTAAAACCTGGTCCACATAAAATCCAAGGTATTGGTGCTGGTTTTATTCCTGGTAACTTAGATCTTTCTATTATCGACATGGTTGAGCAAGTATCTAATGATGATGCTATGGCGATGGCACACCGCTTAATGAAAGAAGAAGGTATTTTAGCCGGTATATCGTCTGGTGCTGCGGTTGTAGCTGCAAAACGACTTGCAGAAAAGCCTGAAAATGCGGGTAAAAATATTGTGGTGATATTACCTAGCTCTGCAGAACGTTATTTATCAAGTGCTTTGTTTACTGACTCATTTAGTGAAGAAGATTTAGCATAATAATTAGTTAACGTAAACTTTTTAGGTAAGTACTAAAGGTATTTTTACCTGTAAAATAAAAGGTGTGATTTTTAAATAATCACGCTTTTTTTTATTTAAAAAAAATTAGGTTTAGCAACAATTATTACGGTAGTATGCATGTAATATTACACAGTTACTTGTTACTTTATGAATAATATAAAATTTATTACCTTTGGTTTAATACTTTTACTTTTGGGTTGTGGTGAGTCAAACAAAGATACCATTAAAAATGTTGATAACCCTGAAGTCGTTGCCATTGCATTTTTTGATGCTTTATATAACGAAAAAAATATTAAAAAAGCGGCATCGGTGTGTAGCCCTAAATTAGCGCGTATTATCTTGCATTATAAATCGACTAAAGCGGTTGCTCGTCATATGTTTAATATGTCTTACGATAAGGTTGAGATTACCCCTGACGACAGTGGCATCAAAGTCAGAGAGCAATTTAAAGATTCTGCTGTAATTACGATTTACTTTAATGGCTATTATCAAGATAATAATTTAAAAGATGTTAAACGCTTGTCGTTAATACAGGTGGAAGATAAGTGGGTTATCGATAAAATTTTGAAAGACCCATTTTAATCTTGTTTAAATAATTAAAAACGGCGTCAATCCTTTACAAGGACTGACGCCGTTTTAGTTTATAAATTACGCTAACTACGTATATGTAGATGCATCTTTATAATATTATGTTTACGGGTCTGTATTATCAGTTTAATAAGCGTGATTAAGTAACCCTTAAAAACCAATAGCTAAACCTTCTCGCCTTTGATCCGCCCCGCCATGTAACTTTGACTCAGATAAAAAAATCGCTTGAATACCACTGTTTAAATCGCGTATAGCGACCTGATGGCCAATAGCTTCTAGCGCAGGTTTAAGCTTAACTAGCTCTGTGCCTTTTTCTAATGTGGTAACTTTATTGCGATTAGTTATACGAGGAAGATTAATTGCTGATTGTGGATCAAGTTGCCAATCAAGAATAGCAATAATCGTTTGTGCAACATAATTAATAATACGACTACCGCCTGGCGAACCGACAACAAGTTTCAAGGTTTCATCTTCATTAAAAACCATCATTGGGGCCATAGAGCTGCGTGGACGTTTGCCAGGCTCTAATCGGTTAGCTACCCATTGTCCGTTTTGTTTAGGATCTAATGAAAAGTCTGTTAATTGATTATTTAAAATAAAGCCTTCAACCATTACCGCAGAGCCAAAGCCCATTTCA
Organism: Colwellia sp. NW0002-52-1; assembly: GCF_057550865.1. Classification (NCBI taxonomy): domain Bacteria; kingdom Pseudomonadati; phylum Pseudomonadota; class Gammaproteobacteria; order Alteromonadales; family Colwelliaceae; genus Colwellia; species Colwellia sp. NW0002-52-1. The sequence goes on from NZ_BAAJLU010000018.1 coordinate 59,037, forward strand.
ACACTGGTGGTCATCGAAATAGCATTACCGTATTGATCAACAATTGAAATATGGCTTGTAGATGGTAATTCATAGGCATTATCATCAGCTTGTGCAAGTGCACCTTTAGGTACGCCAGCAGTAGCATTACCCATATCTTTGTTTGTTTTTATTAAGCTAGCACGTTGTGCCAAATACTGTTTATCAATTAAGCCTTGTGTTGGTACATTAACAAAACTGCTATCAGCAATATATCGATTTCGATCAGCGAAAGCTAAACGAGAGCTTTGGGTAAACAGATGAGTAAATTGTGGATCATTGATTGTGTATTTCGCGATATCAAAATGTTCAAGTTGCCCAAGCATTTGAATAATAGCTACGCCACCTGAGCTTGGCGGTGCCATACCACAAACTTGATATTGTCTATACGCACCACAAACGGCTGGTAACTCTTTGGCACGATAATTTTTCATATCGGCCAATGTTAAACGGCCCGGCGCAATGGGAGACTGTTGAACCGCAGCGACAATTTTCTCTGCTAGCCAGCCTTGATAAAACACCTTAATACCTTGCTTAGCAATACTGCGATACACAGCGGCCAGCTCTGGGTTCTTTAATACTTGCCCTGCTTTTACCGCATTACCATTAGGGAAAAAGTAATTTTTTATGGTGTCTAACTTGGTAATACCCGGGTTAAACTCCATTGCAACGAGCTTTTCTAACCTTGGTGAAACGATAAAGCCGGTTTCTGCCAACTTAATTGCGTCTTTAAATAAAACATTCCAGGGTAACTTGCCGTATTGTTCATGGGCTTTTTTCAACCCCGCTAATACACCTGGAACGCCAACAGAATGACCACCAACAACCGCCTTTATCCATGGCATTGCTTTGCCACTTTTATCTAAAAACATATCAGTTGTTGCGCCAGCAGGTGCCGTTTCTCGGCCGTCGAAGGTAGTTAATTTTTGTGCAGACTTATCCCAATGCAACATAAAAGCGCCACCGCCAATCCCTGAAGATTGCGGCTCTACTAAGGTTAAAACTAATTGCACAGCTATTGCCGCATCAACAGCACTTCCGCCTTGCTTAAGAATATTAAGCCCTGCTTTGCTCGCATACGGATTTGCACTAGCAACCATAGCATGATCTGTTACTACGGTTTCTTTGGCGATTAAACCGGTTGCGGCTTCTGGCTCGCGGTCTTGCCTTTTCAAATCTGGCGTGGCTGACGCCCAAAAACTGGTAGAAATAAACAATAAAGACAAAAGCCCTTTAGTGGCTGTATTTGACATGATGTTCCTTAATAGTGCGTTGTGAGAAACTAAATGAAACCAAATGGGGATATAAATGCGCCAATTGGTTTAAGTACATTATCAGCAAAAAATAAATATTTAAACGCCTGCGTTAATCCTTTTAAAAATTAAAGGATATTTCGATTAAATGATTGTTGAAATTGGTTAAATTTTACAAAGCTATTTAACAAAGCTTGATACTTTTTGGGGTTATTTTCCAAACATGCTAGTGCATGACAACAAGCTTCTAATGAAGAAAGTGCATTTTCTTTTTTAGTTTTTCTGATTTGATAAAGGCTAGCGATACCCGTAGGTAAAACGATATGTTTTATTTTATGCAAACAAGCATTCAGCATAAACATTCGATAGGCTTTTTTCCATGTACCATCAAGTATAATAATGCACTGAATATCGTGGTTATTCGCTTTTTCACTCGTAATTTCAGTATTAAAGTCAGTATCATAATCTTGCATGAGCTTTTGCTGAGCTTGTGAAGAATATTCAAGGGTTGTTGCATGCTCGCTTGGGTACAACAATGCAATGTTACCTTCGTACTGTTTCAAGCGTTGTAATAAGGTAGTTGAATCATCAAAGTTTTCACCCACTATAACTTCACATTGCTTTAACGATTGTGTTAATAAACTAACCGTACCTTTACTTTGCGAAACTTCATTAGGATGTTGCAAGACAATAACCGGGATATTATTGTTAATATTTATGGCGAATGCACATATACACGCATTTTTAGGTCGCTGACATTGATGACACAAAGCTCTAGACATTTATTTACAATAACAAAAATAAGTAATAGCTAAGTTTACGAAACTTTATCGTCAAGTTTAAGCCCTTTATTAAACTTCTTTTAGCTTACATGTTCATTTTTACGAGACCAGTATTGAATAGCAGGTACGATATGGTTAACTTTCGTTACAAGCTATTCTCTATCGTGTAATAAATCTGCTTCATAAAACTAGACTCAAAAAATGTGTTTATCAATCTTGTGTTTATATAACTAAAAGCACCTGTTAAAGTCAGTAACACTTTATTGCCCTTAACTATTTAGAATAAATAATAAAACACATGCTGCAACTAAAACCTTTTCCAACAAAAAAAACGCAATTTATAGGACCATTATTGGTGTTTATATTAGCTTTGCTAGCTTTTGTTTTTGATCAACAGACCTCAGATTTATTAATTTATGATCGTAATATGATTATTGCGGGTGAATATTGGCGCTTATTAACAGGCCATTTTTTCCATTCAAATGGTAATCACTTTATGCTTAATATTGCTGCTGTAGCTTTGCTATGGGCTTTACATGGCCAGTATTATTATTTTAAAAATTATCTGGTTGTTTTTAGTGTCAGTGCCATTGTATGTAGTCTTGGCATTTTCTGGTTTGCAGAAAATATTGTACTTTATGTTGGTTTATCAGGTGTATTGCATGGCTTTTTTGTCTGGGGAGCCTTAATGGATATTAAGCATAATGAGAAAACGGGTTATTTACTATTGATTGGTGTTATAGCGAAAATTATCCATGAACAAGTTTATGGAGCAAGTGCTGATGTTGAGTTACTTATCGGAGCAACTGTCGCCACCGACGCCCATTTATATGGCGCTATCGGTGGCTTAGTGGTATTTATTTCAGGCTATATAATTAAACAAAATCATTAGTGTTTAGGCGTGCTATATGGATGCAGCTTATCAAGCGCTACAGATAGACCATTTTCTTGGATGACACGAATATGGTTACGATCTAGCTTTCTAGCATGGGTAACACCACACGAATGCGCTAATAAACCAACACCATATTGTATGTACTTATGGTAATTCGCCACTCGTTCTGCTTTGCTGATCGGATCTAAGCCTTGCTGCAACTTAGGGTTGTGGGTAGTTATACCTGTAGGACAAGTATCTTTATTACATTGCATTGCTTGAATACAACCTAAAGAAAACATAAACCCTCTCGCAGAATTAACGGCATCAGCTCCTACCGCTAATGCCCATGCTACTTTAGATGGTGTGATTAATTTACCGGCACAAATAATTCTAATACGATCACGCAAACCAAACTCAACTAATAAGTTAACCACAAGCGGTAAACTTTCTTTCAAGGGTAAACCTACATAATCCATTAACGGCTGGGGTGCTGCGCCTGTGCCACCGTCTGCACTATCTATGGTGATAAAGTCTGGTGCAAACTCAGCACCTTGCAGGTTTATTTCTTCAAGTAATGCTCTTAACCATAAAGACTCGCCAATTACCGCTTTAAAACCTACAGGTTTCCCGGTTACGTTACGAATACGGTTTACCATGGTTAAAATATCTTTAACTGATTTAATATCTGGATGAGCATTTGGACTGATTGAATCTACGCCTGCTTTAATACCCCTGATGGTGGCAATTTCTTCAGTGACTTTTTTACCCGGTAATATGCCGCCTTTACCAGGCTTAGCACCTTGACTCATTTTTATTTCAAACATTTTTATTTGTGGCTTAGCAGATAATTCGGCTAGCTTTTTATCACATAACTGGCCATGCTCATCTCTGACACCATATTTTGCGGTGCCAATTTGAAAAATTAAATCAGCACCACTGCTTAAATGGTATTCACTAACACCACCTTCGCCAGTATTTAACCAACACCCGGCTTTTGCAGCACCATTTGACAATGCTTTAACTGCTGGGGCTGACAACGCACCAAAACTCATCGCTGAAATATTAAAAATTGAGTCAGTAATATAAGGTTGTCGACATGCAGAGCCAAAGGTAATGCTACTTGGCGGAACCGCATCTTCTTCCAAGGTAGGGAAAGCACAATTCATAAACATAATAGTGCCAGTTGGCTCTAGGTTTCTGGTTGAACCAAAAGCTATGGTGCGATCAACATTTTTCGCTGCACGATAAACCCAGCTTCTTTCCGCGCGATTAAAAGGGAGTTCTTCTCGGTCCATGGCAAAAAAGTATTGACGAAAAAACTCGCCTTGTTTTTCAAAAAAATATCTAAAACGACCTATAACGGGGTAATTACGGCGTATCGCCTGCTTATTTTGTGACTTATCTACGATGTACATATAAATTATTGCGAAAACACCTAAGCCCAGCAACAATATAAAAAAGGCTGAAAGTGTTTCTAAATAGCCAAGCATGTTATCCATATTTCACTCTTTTTTTTAACTAGTTTTTGTTAGTTTATATTAACTTAAAGTAACTTACGTCTAAAATTTTGTTACGTTTTGCAGCTGAGCTAACACCACTACTGTATGTAGCTGAACAACTTCAAATTAATATGCTATTTCTCAAAATATAAAGGCCTCAAATGAGGCCTTTATATGAAAGGAGCTATCAACCCATTAAAGGGTATTTTCAAATAACTTATAAATTCTACGGTATTCATTTAACCAAGAGCTTGGTTGCACAAAACCATGAGGCTCTACAGGGTAAATTGCCGTTTCAAAGTCTTGTTTTTCCAATTCAATTAAGCGCTGAACTAAACGAACCGTATCTTGAAAGAATACATTATCGTCTACCATTGGCGCATTAATCAGTAAGGGCTTCTCTAGGCCTTCTGCAAAGTAAATTGGAGAGCTACGCTCATAAGCAATAGCGTCGTCTGCTGGGGTATTTAAAATATTAGCGGTATAACCGTGATTATAATATGCCCAGTCAGACACTAAACGTAACGCAGATCCTGATTGAAATAAATCAGGGTCAGTAAACATCGACATTAAGGTTAAAAACCCGCCATAAGAGCCACCATAAGTACCTACCCTTTTAACATCTACGTTGGCATTTTCAACTAACCAATTTACCCCATCGCGCATATCTTGCACTTCAGGCTTACCCATATGACGATAAATAGCGGTGCGCCAGTCACGGCCATAGCCTTTCGATGCTCGGTAATCCATATCGATAACAACATAGCCTTGTTGCACTAACATGCTATGGAACATGTATTCACGGAAGTAACCCGACCAACCTAAATGAGAGTTTTGCAAGTAACCTGCGCCATGACTAAACATTACTGCTTTATTTTTAGTTGTCGTTTGATCATAGCCTTTAGGTAAGTATACTTTTGAATAAATAGGATCATCTTGATGCGATGACTCAATCGCTACCACATTAGGTGCTGACCACGGCATGGCCATAAACGCTTCTGTAACCGTATGCGTTAATCTTATCGCTTCAACATTATTAGTGAGATCTTTAACATAAAGCTCAGGCGGCATGGTAATTTCAGAATGTTGTACTAACAATTTAGATTCATCAGGGCTTAGTGCGTAATCATTCATACCACCAAGATCGGTTAATGCGTTAACATTACCTGAAGCTAAATCAACATTATAAATTTCATAAATGCCCGGATGTTTCTTATTCGCTTTAAAATAAATTTTTGTTTCATCAGCCGAAACAGTTAAATCATCAACTTCAAAGTTACCTGAAGTTAGGGCTTTGGCTTTGCCGTTTAATGGTTTAACGTATAAATGTGCGTATCCACTTTCTTCAGAAAGGTAATAGATTGCATCAGCATTACTTAGCCAGCCCATTTCATTAAAGGCATAGTTAACCCATGCATCGTCATGCAAACGGTGCTGAGAAACTAGCGTGTTATCATTGAAATTAACGGTGGCAATCCAGCGGTCTTTATTATCCCAAGCTTCAAGCATTACCGCGACTTGTTTACCATTGTCATGCCACTGAATAGGATCCCAAGCTTGCATTACATGAATGTTACGTGGTGATTTTTCAGAGGTGTATTTTTTACCTTCACGGGCATAATTTTCTTTGCGCACACTCGCCAGTACATCTTCATCAAAGCCTGGTAAATTTTCATAACTTAATAAGGCTTTGGTGCCTTGGTTTAAATCTAAAATATAAAGTTGCTCAGCGTATTGGCGATTGTCTGCTACTCGATGTCTTGCCGATTGAGCTTTAATATTGCCATCGTCAGAAATATAATTCGGCATTATATCGCTGTCTTTACGCGTTGATTTATCAGAGGCAATGCTAACAACTAATTTATCGCCGGCCGGTGAAAGGCTGGCATGTACAATTTGATTGTCTTTACCAAAATAAAAGTTGGTTTGCGTCACCGTCGAGTTTTTTACTCTTAACTGACGTTTTTGCTCAGCAAATAAATTTTTATTGCGCTGCTGTAAAGCTACGTACTCTATAAGCTCTTGCTGCTCATTAGCAATATAACTTGGTGTACCTTTGACCGATGTTTCACCATCAGACATTTTTAAATTGGCTAATTCGATAATTTTTTGGCTATTCATGTCATGAGCATAAAAAACATTACCCACCCGATAAGCAACATTACCATTAGTTAAAAACATGGCTGAATGTTCAACGGCTGATGTATAAGTTAATTGTTGCACTGATTGTGTGGCGAGCGTTTTAACAAACACATTACCTTCAAAGGTATATACCTCTTGGGTTCCTGCGTTATTTAGCACCGCATCGCTATCAGCCACTACATGCATTTGCGCTAATTTAACTAAATCACCATTGCCCTGTGATGTAATATTTTTTTGCACTAAATCACGTAACGGGTTGCCAACACGCTTTTGTTGATAAAAAACAGTTTCGCTGTCGTCACCCCAATACCATGACTCTGGAGAGCGACCGAACCAGTCAGGATCAGACATTATTTTTTCAAGGGTAATTATAGTTGCACTTGCTTCGCCTGCAGCGGGTGTTGATTGTACTTCACTCACTACACTGTCATTGGTGGTCGTACTATTATTGTCTAGCGTAACCTTTTTCTGCGCGGTTGATGCACAAGAGGCCAGCGAAAAACTAATAGCTGCAGCAATTAACTGTATTTTCATAATGATTTTTACTTATCTTTGGTTAAGTATAAAGGCTTGTATTAACAATATTTATTTAATGGTAAACAGCGTAATTAATAAACAGTTTAATACGGTGAAAGTTATAAATTTATTCATCAAAATAATTATGCCTAGTTATACTAAGCTATGACGAAATATTCAATAAAACTAGGCATTAACACGACCAATAACGAATTTTATACGGTGAAAGCCTGTCAATAGAAGTAACCAGGTTAAGGTTATTGGGCTTAAGCTTTTATCTCTGTTATAATCGCGCGCCTCAGCAATGTGAATGATGAATATTAATAAGATTAATATTTAGAAACTCAGCATTGATAGGCTTTAAACGTGAACGCACTCACGCGAGTCTTTATAGTAAAAAATAATTTAGGTAATGTATGAACTTAGCGCCAACCCAGAAAATTACACCCAAACTATTCGACTACCCTAAGTATTGGGCTGAATGTTATGGCACCGCACCATTTTTACCGATGTCTCGACAAGAAATGGATGTGCTTGGCTGGGACAGTTGCGATATTATTCTGGTAACAGGCGACGCATACGTTGACCACCCTAGCTTTGGTATGGCGGTTATTGGCCGCATGCTGGAGTCGCAAGGCTTTCGCGTTGGTATTATTGCGCAGCCAGATTGGAAAACCAAAGACGCTTTCATGCAACTAGGTAAACCTAATTTATTTTTTGGTGTAACTGCCGGCAATATGGACTCGATGATCAATCGTTACACCGCCGAACGCCGTATGCGCCACGATGATGCCTACACACCGAATGATGAAGGTGGCAAGCGCCCAGACCGTGCGGTAACGGCTTATACTCAAAAATGTAAAGAAGCCTACAAAGGCGTGCCTATTATTATTGGTGGTATCGAAGCAAGTTTACGCCGCGTAGCGCATTATGATTATTGGTCTGACAAAGTGCGCCAATCAGTATTGTTTGACTCAAAAGCGGATCTATTAATTTACGGTAATGCCGAACGCCCACTGATTGAAATTGCCCATCGTATTGCCAATGGCGACGACGTTAAAAGCATTACCGATGTTCGTGGTAGTGCATTTTTAGCGAACCAAGTACTCCCAGGTTGGAAAGGCATTGACTCACGTAGTATTGACAAGCCTGGCAAAATCGACCCTATTTATAGCCCTTACCAAGATATGACCTCGCCTGATTGTGCCACAACATCAGCCGATGCCGCCGCTAAAGCCGCCGAAGAAATGACTACAAATGCGGCAGAGAAAGACATTACGAAAACCGCGCAACCTATTCAGTTAAGTGAGTTTAGAGCTGCAGCGCATAAAAATGTGTCATGGGCAGACAAGAAAAAGCCTTGGGAAACCACTTATATTAACTTGCCAACCTTTGAGCAAGTCAGAGACAACAAAACCCTTTATGCCCATGCTTCGCGTATTTTTCATCAAGAAGTAAATCCAACATCTGCCAAACCATTAGTACAAAAACATGGCAGCCGTTTAATTTGGTTAAACCCGCCTGCAACGCCATTATCAGAAGCTGAAATGGATGGCGTATTTGGCTTGCCGTATCAACGTGTACCGCATCCTAGCTATGGTGATGCCAAAATTCCTGCTTACGACATGATCAAAACCTCGGTCAATATTATGCGTGGCTGTTTTGGTGGTTGTACGTTCTGCTCTATCACAGAACATGAAGGTCGCATTATTCAAAGCCGAAGTGAAGACTCTATTATTGCTGAAATTGAAGATATTAAGTTAAAAGTACCTGGTTTTACCGGTGTGATATCTGATCTTGGAGGCCCAACGGCCAACATGTATAAATTAAACTGTAAAAGTGAGAAAGCAGAAGCAACATGTCGTAAACCGTCGTGTGTTTGGCCAACTATTTGTGGTCATTTAGATACTGACCATACGCCGACAATTAATTTATATCGCAGAGCCCGAAAAATCCCAGGCATTAAGAAAATACTGATTGCCTCAGGCGTAAGATACGACCTAGCCATACAAGACCCTGAATATGTTAAAGAGTTAGCAACGCATCACGTAGGTGGCTACTTAAAAATAGCACCAGAACATACCGAAGAAGGCCCATTAAATAAAATGATGAAGCCGGGTATGGGCAGTTATGACCGCTTTAAAGAAATGTTCGATCATTACTCTAAACTCGCCGGTAAAAAGCAGTACTTAATCCCCTACTTCATCTCGGCGCACCCGGGCACTACTGATTTAGACATGGTTAACTTGGCACTGTGGTTAAAAGAACACGACTTTAAGCTTGATCAAGTACAAAACTTTTATCCGTCGCCGTTAGCCAATGCGACTACCTTGTATCACACAGAAATTGATTCATTGCGTAATGTTAAAAAAGACAGTGCCACTGTACCTGTGCCTAAAGGCACCATTCAGCGTCGATTACATAAAGCAATATTGCGTTACCACGATCCGGCAAACTGGGCGATTATTCGTCAAGCATTAACAAAAATGGGCTTGGCGAGAAAACTTATTGGTAGCCAGCCAGGCTGTTTGGTGCCACATGAAACCAGAAATGAAACCGCGCAAGTGCATTACAAAAAAAATGGTAAAGGTAAAAATAACGCCCAAGGCAATAAAACCTCACCAGGTCAAGAAAAGCGTTATGGCAAAAAGCCAGTAAGCGCGAATAAAGCTAAGCCTGGAGATAAAGCAAAACAAGGCTTAACTCGTTTTTCTGATAATCAGTTTAATGATAGAAAACCCAAAAGCCCTGTGAAGAAAAAGCGCGGTAATAATCCGCGTTAAGGTGATTAACCAGTAAATTTAAATGACTAAGCCTAGTAGTTTCGCTAGGCTTTTTTGTTAGTGCCTATTAATTTATTAGGCTGTCTCGTCCTGAAATGTTAGATAAAGTCCTAAGCGTTGCTCAGTGGTGACATATAAATCACTATTTAAATTAGCTGTTTGAACGTTATTTTTAAAATAAACTTAGTGTGGTCGGCATGATAATTTTGAAATCTGATGTAACATTTAGACTAAATTTCTTTATAGAGTGAATTAAATAACTTTGCTAAGCTGAGCAATATCGCAATCTAAATCGCAATCTGAAAAATAAAGAGAAAAACATGAAGTTTTTTCAAAATAAAGAAGTACAAGGACTTTGTTTATGCCTTGCTATGATGGGCTTAACTTATGCACTTTTATTAATGCTTTTAATATTATTCACTGGCATAAAACTATATAAAACAGCACTTATTGTCGCGATACTGTCAAGCATACTTTTTACACTCGGATTGAATAAACAAGTTAAAAGTCGTTTAAAGCAACAATTAACAGATTATTTACCAAAAAGTTATCGCCTTTCTTTCAGTTAATTTAACGTTTTGCGCTATAGTATCAACTATAGCGTTTATCAATAAATGTACGTTTATTAGAAAATACATATCATCATTCTCTTTATTCTCCGGCGCTTCCATGCCACTTGTCTATTTATTTACTTAATAATAATTGCAGGCTTCTTTTTAAATAAACACCCACGACATTAGTATTTATAATTTTTCTTGGTTTACATGAAAGAATTTAATAACTTCCCCTGTCTTATGCTTTCGAGTAATACAGCTACTTTATAAAAAGTTTCATCTATTTGTTCTATTCAAAGCTACTGCACCTGTTAGATTGCAAAATCAAGGAAGTCGCTCTGTTTATAACTTTATGTAGTTGGTTTTATATTCTAAATGCAGCATGTTGTTTAAAAATAGCTGCCCGTTTAAACCCATTTACAATATAAATAATTCGCATGCAAATTAGCTTTGATTCTTTATGTATTAGGCAGGGTAACAAATTACGGTGATTTCTACTTATCGGTAGTAAACCAGATTAAACTAAAGCTAATCTAGTGAAAGCTATGAGAAAGCGTTAAATATCAATTATAAGAGGTACACAATGGAATTTACGAATAAACGCACCATGCTAATTACAGCATCTTTAGTATTGTTTGTGGCGATAACACAGATTATTTATACTGCTCTTTATGTTGCTGAAGTTAGCTTTTCTAGGCAAGTTTTATGGGGGCTAGAAGCATTAATATTTACTGTTCTTGTTGCTTTTGCCGGTGCATCTATGGTGCAGGCAAAAAACTGTCAACTAGGATGGTCAGCTATAGCGTTTAGTGCGGCTATTAACATTATACAGGTGAGTATTGGCCTGACCTTGTTTTCGTCATTTGGGAAAGTTGCAGGTGCCGTTGAAGGGGCACAACCATTAATTGGTGGTGTGGTTTCTTTGTCTTTTATGATTTACTACGCAGCGAAAGTATTACTGGGATTAGCAGCACTTGTTTTTGGTATGGCAAGTATAGTTCAAGGTGGCAAAATGATAGGTGGGCTAACAGCATTAGCGGGTGTGGTTGCTGTGTTTGCCAATGGCATTTTAATTACCTTTGGCCGTGATGGTTTTCTTCCATCAGGTGTTGCTGGTGGTTCAGGTGTAATTGCGACGTTGTTTTTAGCGATATGCTTGATAACTCTTTATCGCAAGAAGACTGAAGCTTAATCTTTATAATTTACGAGTGAGATAATCTTTTTAAATAAAGTATAAGCATCGGTGCATAGTGAATGTGCCGATGTTTGACGTTTTATTTACTAAATAATAATTACAGCCCCCCATAAATAAATTATCTCATTAAAGTTTAAATCGATTTTCAGATGGTTTCCCTCCAATTAAGGCGTTAATTCGCCAAACGAGTAAACATAAGCAAGTGCTCTACTTTCGCTAATCTTTAAACACCTGTATAATCGCGCGCAATATTTTACATTTTTATTAGTTGTTATAGTGATGAGTTAACGCGTTAACTTAACTCACCTAAACACTCGCGACGGAACCTTTATGTTAGCTGCAAACAATATTACCCAACAGTTCGGTGCTAAGCCGTTATTTGAAAACATTTCACAAAAATTTGGTGGCGGAAATCGCTATGGTTTAATCGGCGCTAATGGCTGTGGTAAATCAACCTTTATGAAAATTTTAGGTGGTGATTTAGAGCAAACATCAGGTAACGTTGCCTTAGACCCAAACGAGCGTATAGGTAAACTTCGTCAAGACCAATTTGGTTTTGAAACAGTTTCGGTTGTTGATACCGTGATTATGGGCCATACCAAGTTATGGGCGATTAAAGAAGAACGTGATGCTATTTATGCTTTACCAGAAATGAGTGAAGAAGATGGCATGCGCGCCGGCGATCTAGAAGCTGAATATGCTGAAATGGACGGTTACAGTGCAGAAAGTCGTGCCGGTGAATTGTTAATGGGTGTAGGTATTCCTGTTGATCAACACTACGGTTTGATGAGTGATGTTGCTCCAGGTTGGAAACTACGTGTGTTATTGGCCCAAGCACTATTCTCTAATCCAGACATTTTACTGCTTGATGAGCCAACCAACAACTTGGATATTCATACTATTCAATGGTTAGAAGAAACCTTGAACGAGCGAGACTCAACCATGATCATCATCTCGCATGACCGTCATTTCTTAAACAGTGTTTGTACACATATGGCTGATTTAGATTACGGTGAGTTACGTGTATTCCCAGGTAACTACGATGAGTACATGCTAGCGTCTACACAAGCTAGAGCACAGTTAATGGCTGACAACGCGAAGAAGAAAGCACAAATTGGTGAGTTACAAGCCTTCGTCGCACGATTCTCTGCTAACGCTTCAAAAGCAAAACAAGCAACTTCACGTGCTAAACAAATTGACAAAATTCAACTGGCTGATGTTAAAGCCTCTAGCCGTGTGAATCCGTTCATTCGTTTTGAACAAGAAAAGAAACTATTTCGTAACGCCCTTGTACTCGAAAACATGAGTAAAAGTTTTGATGATAACAAGGTATTAAATAACCTTAACATGATGATTGAAGTTGGCGAACGTGTGGCTATTATCGGTCAAAACGGTATTGGTAAAACGACATTTTTACGTACGTTAATGGGCGAAGCTGAGTATCAACCAACATCAGGTTTATACACTTGGTCTGAAAACGTTAACATTGGTTATTACGCGCAAGATCATAGCCATGAATTTGAAAATGATATGACTTTATTTGAGTGGATGAGTCAATGGCGTCAACCAACCGACGACGAGCAAGCAGTTCGTGGTTATTTAGGTCGTTTATTATTTTCAGCTGATGATATTAAAAAGTCTGTTAAAGTGCTTTCTGGTGGTGAACAAGGTCGTATGTTGTTCGGTAAAATCATGATGCAAAAGCCTAATATCCTAATAATGGATGAACCAACTAACCACATGGATATGGAATCTATTGAGTCGTTAAACATGGCGATGGAGCAGTTTGAAGGTACCATTTTATTTGTCAGCCATGACCGTGAATTTGTATCAAGCTTAGCAACACGCATTATCGAATTAACTGAAGGTGGTTATACTGATTTTGCGGGTAACTACGACGAATATTTAGCGTCACAAGTTTAGTTTTAGGCTTAAGTTTAATGCTAACTATAGCTGTAACTTACCTTTAATCCTACTTACCAAGGTATCATGATTTATTATGATGCCTTTATTTTTATTTAACGCTTTTAAAAGGAGCGACTGTGCTCAGTTATCGTCATGCTTTTCACGCCGGAAATTTTGCTGATGTTTTAAAACATTCAGTGCTCACCCTAGTTCTCGAATATATGACCCGAAAAGAGAAAGGCTTTTATTATATAGATAGCCATTCGGGTGCAGGTATGTATCAACTGGCTGATGAATACGCACAAAAAACTGGTGAGTATAAAGATGGCATTGCCAAGTTAATCGAGCAACAAGATTTGCCTGAAGCACTTGAGCCCTATATTGATTTAGTTAAAGACTTAAATCGTGAAGAAGATGAATTGTCTTTGTACCCTGGCTCCCCTGGTATTGCTCGACAGTTTACTCGCCGTCAAGACAGTGCGCATTTATTTGAATTACACCCAACCGATATTGAGCACTTAAAAGAATACAGCCAACGTTGGAACAAATCACACGTTAAACAATCTGACGGTTATCAAGGTGTTTTAGGGTTAGTGCCGCCGCCTAACCGTAGAGGTGTGGTATTAATTGATCCGCCTTATGAGTTAAAAGAAGATTACTTAAAAGCCGTGCGCACTATTGTTAATGCTTATAAAAAGTTTGCTACCGGCACCTATATTTTATGGTATCCAGTAGTAAAGCGTGAGTTAGTTGAGCAAATGCAAAATGCTTTCACTAAAAGCGATGTACGCAATGTTGTGCAAGTTGAATATTGCCAAAAAGCCGATACCACAGAATACGGCATGACAGGCACAGGCTTATTTATCGTTAACCCGCCATGGCAGCTTTCGAAACAGCTAGAAGAAATATTACCTTATTTGAAAGCTAAACTAGGAGAGAACGAAACAAGTTACACGCTTAAACAACTAATTGCTGAATAAGCGTTTTCACTTGTTCTGTGTAACGTCGAGATACGGGTACAAGCTGCTGATTAACTAACTTTCATTTAGTTGACGCTCTGCTTTCAAACATTAGATAAACTAATACCAATTGATAGAAACAATCGATCATTCTAAATCGGTTTAAATATCCAGTATCTACGTTGCTTTCAATCCCAATAGCCTGCTATTGCTCGACAATTGCTCCTGCATTGTTCTACTTACGGGCATCCATGCCCTAATCAATCACGCGCCTTGCTACTGAAAATTTATCCTCGTTTAAAATTGATCGATTCATTAAATCAATTGGTATAAGATGAAAAAAGTGCACTGACTCTAATAGAATCAATGCACTTACTTTATTTAACGTATTTAACTACAAGCTTTAATTACCGATACTTAATCAACTTCTTCTATATCATTTTGATCAATATCTTGTGGTGCTACAGGCTTTTTACGCTTTAATACTGGTAACTCACTAGCATCAGCCGCTAAAAAGCTTTTCTTGACGATTTTCTTCGCTTTAGGCTTTTTAGCCTGTGGTGCTGACTTAGTGCTGTCTTTGGTTTTAGTAACTACTTTGACTTTCTTAGGTTTTATGCCATTAAACTTAACTTTAAACCCTTCAACTTTATCAAATGTTAGTTTTTGCTGTAAAAAACCTTCAACATTCTTAAAACTTATCCAATCTTTTGGACCAACAAAAGAGATAGCATCACCTGTGCTACCAGCACGACCGGTACGGCCAATGCGATGAACAAATTCTTCAGTATGTTTTGGCATATCAAAATTAATAACATGCGATACATTGATTAAATCTAAGCCACGAGAAGCTAGGTCAGTCGTGATCAATATTTTCTGCTGGCCTTTACTAAAGCCATCCATAATTTGGTTGCGTTGGCTTTGGTTTAACTCGCCACTTAACGCGACAGTGCTTAAGCCCTGCTCGGTTAATAAAGTTGACAGCCTATCAGTATCAGCGCGCGTAGCGGTAAAGATAATCATTTGTTGATGCTGTTCAGTGGCAATAAAGTGCTGCAGAAGCTTCTCTTTTTGCGTTAAGTTATCACAAAGGTAGAAACGCTTAGTAATATCTTTATGCTCGGTATGTGCACTACCAATAGCAATACGTTTTGGTTTTTTCAGTAAGGCTAAAGCAAAATCGTTGACTTGTGCATGGTCTAAAGTTGCTGAAAACATTAAGGTTTGACGCTTTCTGTGATCAGCAGCTTTATTTATTTGTGCTAATTGATCTGCAAAACCAAGATCTAACATACGGTCAGCTTCGTCTAGAATAAGTAATTCTAAACCACTTAAATAGAAGTGCCCTTGTGTTAGGTGATCGGCTAAACGACCAGGCGTTGCGACAATAAAGTGCGGGTCTTTCTCTAATGTTTTAACTTGGTCATTAAAGTTTTCACCACCGAGAATAAGTACGGCTTTAAACTGAGAGCCAGAAGTAAACATTCGTAATTGAGTAAATACTTGCTTAGCAAGTTCACGAGTAGGTGTTAAAATAACAACACGAGGATCACGCTTACTCAATGCTCTATTTTTTAATAGGCGCTGCATTGCGGGAATAATAAATGCTAAGGTTTTACCTGAGCCAGTTTTAGATGAAGCGATCAGGTCATGACCCGTCATAGCAGCAGGAATTGCTTGCTGTTGGATTTCTGTAGGCTCTTTAAAACCTAAGTGTTCCACGGTTGACATTATTTTACTATCTAATCCAAAATCACTAAACTGCAAGCTTATTCTCCACTCTAATTAATCGGTATTTTTACTACATACACATATATAAATATTTATTAGCTTATTATACCCTGTATCCTTCAACATTAAGCCAAACTATTTAATCAAAAATAAAAATATTTTAAAACTCGGCGTTAGAAATAAATTAACTAAATTTTAACCTGCTGAAAATAACGCCTCATAGCAAAGTTAACTTTTAATAAAAACGATTTACTCAATGAAAAAACTAGAATCATCATATACCGTTGTAAAGGCGATAAAATCGGATAAAAAAGATGTTCTTAGGTTCTATAAATCACAACAATATAGCGCAAGATTTATCGGGCAAGATCATTGTTATATCATAAAAGTTGATAATAAGATTATAGCAAGTGCACTTATATCTGCAGGCCAAGAAAATAGTAATTCCTGGCTATTGCACGCTTTAGTAATCGACGAATCAATGCGTGGTAATAAACTCGCTAGTTTGCTTATTCGAGTAATTATTAATAACCGTTTTCATAACCAAGCTTTAGTTAAAGTAATATGTTTTGCTGATGAAAAACTCCAACAGCTTTATATAAAAAATAATTTCATTAAATACAATGAAACTCAACAAATAGCTACTCTGCCTGATGAGTTCCAACAGCGCTTAAAACGTTACCAAATGAAAAACAAAAATCTGTGTTGTTACTTTTTCAGTAACGATAACCCCACTTTATTTGACAAATAACAAGCTAGTTGTAAGCTACCTTCTTAGCCGCTATAAGTGTATTACTTAATAGACAAGCTATGGTCATCGGTCCTACGCCACCAGGTACTGGCGTAATTGCAGCACACTTACTCACTACTTCATCGTAATCAACGTCCCCCACTAACTTGGTTACTCCTTTTTCGCTAATGATACGATTTATACCAACATCAATAATAGTTGCCCCGACTTTAACCCAATCAGCTTTGACGAAATTAGCAATGCCTACCGCTGCGACTAAAATATCAGCTTGCTTACACACCTCCGCCAAGTTTTTAGTTTTAGAGTGTGCAATAGTAATCGTACAGTTCTCTTGAAGCAGTAACATAGCAACCGGTTTACCCACAATATTAGAGCGACCAATAACAACTGCATGCAAGCCTGATAGATCTGCACCTAAGTGTTCTTTAGCTAATAAAATACAACCTTGCGGCGTACAAGGAACTAACCCACCTTCCTCACCATTAAATAGTTTGCCAGAATTAACAGCATGAAAACCATCAACATCTTTTTCTGGATTAATAGCAGAGATAACTGCATTTTCATTTAGGTGCTTAGGTAAAGGTAACTGCACAAGAATGCCATGAACACTGTTATCACTATTAAGCTTTTCTAGTTCATTAAGTAAATGCTCTTCAGTGGTATCTGTGGGCAATACAATTTCATTGGAGATCATACCTATTTCCTGAGTTTGTTTAATTTTATTTTTTACATAAACATGACTAGCTGGATCGTCTCCAACAATAATAACAGTTAATGAAGGTTGTACACCGTGACTCGCTTTTAATTCAGCTACTTCAACAGCTAAATGATCTCTTAAATTTTTTGCTAATAGCTTTCCATCAATATTCATTATTACTCACATTCTTAATTAGAAACAAAGACATCACAACACTGAAAGGTTTCAGTAGGAGTATCCTATCCTATGAAAAAAACCTAAGTTAGGGAATAGTTTTGAGGGAAAGATGTAGGAAATAACTTTAAGAATTGAGCTGTAAGTTCGTTTAGTAAAAGCTGTAAGTTCTAAGCTGTCAGCTTTCAGTAAAGATCTATAAGTGACTTTAGTCTTGAAACTGACAGATGACAGCTCAAAACTGATAGCTATCTTTGGCGGATTTCAGATAGCAAAAAGCCCGTCACTTTCGTAACGGTGTTTTTCAAGTTAGTTGTCGT